>JBBDTT010000024.1:0-11924 GCA_040904285.1 Actinomycetota bacterium | reverse complement strand
CCGAGGCGCTGGCCGGGGTCGAGGCCCTGCGCGAGGGGGTCGTGCAGATCCGCGACGGCCTGGGTGAGGCCCGCGACGGCCTGCGCCGCCTGGCCGCGGACGTGGCCGACGACACGCAGGACAACCTGGAGCGGGCGTGGGAGGACCTCCGGGCCTCGACCACGGCCAAGAGCGATCCGGTGTACCAGGACCTGGCCGAGCGGGTGGGGACCGCCCTCGCGCTGGTCAGCGGGCGGTGCCCCGACACGGCCGGCGTCGGCGTGCCCCTGCTGACGGTCAACGAGCACCCGTGCGAGCCGGGGGAGCCGGTCGAGCCGGGCTACGACGGCCTGTCGGCCTCGCTGCGGGAGGTCGCCGACGGCATCGGCCGGGCCCAGGACGGCCTGACCCAGGTGGAGGGCGGGCTGAGCGAGCTGGCCGAGGGGCTCCGCGCCGCCGAGCCGGGGATCGAACGCCTCCGCGACGGCGTCGAGCAGATGGTGGGCGGGCTGAACCTGATCATCCCCGGGCTCAACCAGTTGCACCGAGGCCTGGTGGTCGGGTTCGCGCAGGCGGAGAAGGCCGGCCTGCTGCCGAGCGGGACCGAGGGGGACTTCGCGCTGAGCGCGACCCTGGTCAACGCCTTCCCCAAGCTCAAGGAGCAGCTCTCGTTCTTCGTCGACGACTCGGCCCGGGCCACCCGGCTGTTCATCACGCTCGACCGGCCGCCGTACGAGGGGAAGGCCCTGGACACCACCGACGAGATCCACAGGGCGTCGGAGCTGTCGCTGTCCAAGACCTCGCTCCAGGACGCGGAGATCTACCTGTCCGGCTCGAGCGCGTTCTTCCACGACGTCCGCGAGATCCAGCAGGCGGACATGGTGTTGATCATCTGGGCGGTGATCCTCGGGATCTTCCTGGTCCTGGTCCTCCTCTTGAGAAGCCTGATCTCCCCGCTGTACCTGGTCCTGACCGTGCTGCTCTCGTTCGGCTCGACGATGGGCATCGCCACGATCGTGTTCCAGGGCCTCCTCGGCCACGAGGCGCTGGTGTGGTGGCTGCCGCCGTTCCTGTTCGTGATGCTGGTGGCCCTGGGGGCCGACTACAACATCTTCCTGATGTCGCGGATCCGCGAGGAGGCCCAGAAGACCGACACGCGCAACGCGGTCGGGCAGGGCCTCGCGCTGACCGGCCACGTCATCACCTCGGCCGGCCTCATCCTGGCCGGCACGTTCGCCGCCCTGATGTTCGCGCCCCTGCGGGGCCTGTTCCAGATCGGGTTCGCCACGACGGTTGGCATCCTGCTCGACACGTTCGTGGTGCGCAGCCTGTTGGTCCCCTCCATCGCGGTGCTGCTCGGCCGCTACAACTGGTGGCCCAGCAAGCGCGCCCAGCGCGCCTGAAGCAGGGCGAATAGCCCGCGCGGCCCGCGGGTAGGGTGAGCGCCATGCGCCGCAGGTTGATCGTCCTCGCAGTGATCCTGGTGGCGATCGTCGCGGCCGACTTCGGGTTCCGGGCGTACGCCGAGGGGAAGTTCGCCGCCGACATCCGCGACGGCCTCGGCCTGCGGGAGAAGCCCGATCTGGACCTCGGGGGGTTCCCGTTCTTCGTGGCGATGGCGCGGGGGAGGCTCCCCTCGGCGACGGTGCACGCCGACGGCGTGACCTACGACGGGCTGCGGGTCGAGCGCTTCGACGTCGAGCTGAAGGCCGTCCGGTTCTCGGCCGTGGAGCTGCTGGGGAGCGGCGACGGGACGATCCGGGCGGCGAACGGCTCGGGAACGGCCCGCGTGACCGCGGAGGACATGACCGCCTACCTGATGTTCAAGGGGTACCCGGGGAGGGTGACGTTCGGTGACGGCGTGGCCACGATGGACGCCGAGATCCTGGGGTTCCCGATCCGCGCGACCGGGCCGCTGTCCATCGACCGCGGCCGGCTGGTGTTCGAGCCGACCGAGGTCGAGGCGGGCGGCGCGCCGATCACGGTGGACCAGGTCGCGTTCGCGTTCGAGCTCCAGCGCCCGTTCGAGGGGTTCGACTACTCGGGCGTGCAGGTGAGGAACGGGGAGGCCACCCTGCGGGCGCGCGTCACCAACGCGACGATCCTGATCGACCGGCCCGCCGCGTAGGCGGCCCGGCTAGCCCTTGTTGGCGACGAGGGCTTCCTTGGCGGTCTCGGTGGTGTGGATGCCGCACTCGACCTTGCCGGCGCCGGCCCACCGGCCGGCCCGCTCGTCCTCGCCGGGCCACACGATGCGGGTGCACGGCGCGCAGCCGATCGAGGCGTAGCCGAGGTCGTACAGCGACAGGTGCGGCAGGTCCTCCTGCTTGAGGTAGTCCCACGCGTCCTTGCGGGTCCAGTTCGCGATCGGGTTGAACTTGACCAGCGTCTTGCCGGGCTCGAGCTCGTACTGGTCGACGATGGGCGCGTTGGCCCGCGTCGGCGCGGAGTCGCGGCGCATCCCGGTGACCCACGAGTCCAGCTGGTTCAGGGCCCGGTTGAGCGGGATGACCTTGTTGAGCTCGCAGCACATCTTCGGGTCGCGCTCCCAGAGCCTGTCGCCGAACTCCTTGGCCTGCTCCTCGACGGTGTAGTCGCCGACCAGGTCGACGACGTTCAGTCCCAGGCGCTCGATGAGCCGCTCCTTGAACGCGAGGGTCTCGGCGAAGTGGAAGCCGGTCTCGAGGAACAGGATGGGGACGTCCTGGCGGACCCTGGCGGCCATGTCCATCACGACGGTGTCCTCGGCCTGGAAGCTCGAGGCGATCGCGATCTCGGACAGGCCCGAGTCCTCGATGGCCCAGCGGATGATCTCCTGCGGCGTCTCGGTCTCGAACCGATCGTTCATCTCGGTGACGAGATCCGGCGATAGCAGTGTCTTCAAGACGACATCTCCTTGAACGAGGAACGGCGAGTGGGGGAACGCGCCCATCGAGTATACCCGGCGGACCCCGGGCAACCATCAGCCCGGCGCCCGGCCCCTAGACTGGCCGCTCACCCCTTCAAGGAGACCAACCCGATGACCGACGAGACCATTCCCGCGCACGGCGGAATGCTGGTGGACCTGATCCTGCCCCCCCAGGAGGCCGGCGCGGCCGCCGAGGAGGCCGAGAACTTCCCCAAGCTCAAGCTGAGCGAGCGAGACGTCGCCGACCTGGAGATGCTCGCCAACGGCGCGATGTCGCCGCTGACCGGGTTCATGGAGGAGAAGGACTACCGCTCGGTCCTGGAGGAGATGCGCCTGTCGAACGGCCTCCCGTGGACGATCCCGATCACGCTGAACGTCGAGGAGGAGGACGTGAAGCGGATCGGCCGCGCGGCCTCCGTGGCCCTGCGGTCGGGCACCTCCACCCTTGCCCTGCTGGACGTCACCGGGGTGTTCGAGCGCGACGTGGCCGGCGAGGCCCAGGCCGTGTACGGGACCACCGACACGGCGCACCCCGGGGTGAAGGCGGCGACCGACGCCGGGCGGTTCGCGGTGGCCGGCAGCCTGCGCGTCTTGCACCTGCCGAAGCACACCACCTTCGCGAAGCACCGGATGACGCCGGAGGAGACGCGGCGGGCGTTCGCCGAGCGGGGCTGGAGGCGCGTGGTCGGGTTCCAGACCCGGAACCCTGTCCACCGCGCGCACGAGTACATCCAGAAGTGCGCGCTGGAGATCGTGGACGGGCTACTCCTGCATCCCCTGGTCGGGGCGACGAAGTCCGACGACGTCCCGGCCGACGTTCGCATGCAGTGCTACGAGGCCCTGTTCGAGGGGTACTACCCGGCAGACCGTTCCCTGCTGAGCGTGTTCCCCGCGAACATGCGATACGCGGGGCCGAAGGAGGCCATCTTCCACGCCATCTGCCGGAAGAACTACGGGTGCACCCATTTCATCGTGGGCCGCGACCACGCCGGCGTGGGCGACTACTACGGAACGTACGAGGCCCAGGAGATCTTCGACAAGTTCGGGCCCGACGAGCTCGGGATCACCCCCCTGCGGTTCGAGCACACCTTCTGGTGCAACCGGTGCGAGGGGATGGCCAGCGCGAAGACCTGTCCCCACGGCGAGGAGGACCGGATCAGCCTGTCCGGGACGAAGGTCCGCGACATGCTCCGGGCCGGCGAGATGCCACCCCCGGAGTTCTCGCGGCCGGAGGTCGCCCGGATCCTGATCGAGGCGATGTCCGGCGCAGTGTCCGGGTGAGATGGCGGAAGGGACGCGTCGGCGTCCTTTCGGCCAGGATCCGTCGCAGGATCGGCGCCGAGTTCCCCGCAGAGTCGCGGCCTGTCGTCGAGGACGCGCTCCTTCAGTACGGTGGCGAGGCATGGCACCTGGAGATCGAACGGGTCCGCATGCTGATCCTGGATCTTGCCAAGGGAGAGCCGGAGGAAGTAGCCCGCTATCTGGAAGCCGCGAAGCGCGACTATCGCGATGTGGCACGAATGGGAGACGGGCGCGAGTCCCAAGCCGACGAAGGAGGAGAACCTCGCCACGTTCCGATCCTTCCTCGAGGCGGGACTGATATCCGGGGAGGACTTCGACCGGATCGAGCGGCAGATCACGTCTGGCGACGGCTGAGCCTGTCGGTACGCGGTGCTAGCCTTGCCCGCGACAGACTCCCCCGCGTGAAGCGCGGAGGTTCGGTATGGATGTAGCAGGAATCGTGCTCAACGCGCTTGTGGTGGCCCTCGTCGGGCTCGCCGCCTGGGGCGCGAAAGGCAAGTTCGAGGCGATCGACGCCAGGTTCGACGGTGTCGAGGCCAGGTTCGACCGGGTGGAGGCTCGCATCGACCGCCTGGAGACGCGGCTCGATGGCCGGATCGACACCCTGCAGTCCTCCGTCGACGCGATGCGCTCTGACCTCACCCAGCTCGCCCTGGCGGTCGGTCTTCGCCCTCGGGCCGAAAACGGCTGAGTCCGGGTTCGAATCGGGGTTGACGCCAAACGCCACCGGGCGGAGCATGGGGGTTCGCCCGACGTAGGGAGCCGGGCGGCTACACGGAGAGCCCGTCTTCGGGGCCTGGGGTGACGGGCCCGGACGGCGGGCTCTCGTCTTGCCCGAGGACCGGGTCAGTCCAGGCAGCGGATCCAGATCACGTGCTCGATGGCGCCGCCTTCTTCCTCCCAGTGGGCCACGACGTAACCGAGCCGAACGCGCTGGCCGGCCTCGAGGGGCGTGAGGCATTCCCGCCCCTTGGCACCCTGGACGTTGAATCCGCGTCCGTCGCCGTCGCCGGTGTCCAGCCCGATCGCTCCGCCATCGGCGTCGACAGCGGTGGTGACGCCCGTGAGCACGCGCGTCCGCACGGGGCCCGACCATGTCGAGCGGCCGAGGAGCCAGCCCATGAGCCCCCCCAGCAGAGCCGCCGCGGCGAGCGAGAACCAGAGCGTTCGCACGGCCCACGAGGCCGGCCGTTGTTCCATGCGCGGATCCTCCCGGTGTTGGGGGTCGCTGCGCAAGGGAACCCGGCGTCCACCTACCGGGCGGTAACCACCGCGGGTATCCTTGCGCCGTGGCGTACCGGCACCCCCTCTTCACCGACGAGCACGACGCGCTCCGCCAGACGGTTCGCTCGTGGGTCGAGAGCGAGCTCACGCCCCACTCCGTGGACTGGGAGTCCGAGGGCTACTTCCCGGACTGGGTCTTCAAGCGGGCCGGCGAGCTGGGCCTGACCGGGGCGCGGTACCCCGTCGAGGTCGGCGGCCAGGGCGGGGACTGGGGCCACACGATCGTCATCTCCGAGGAGATGGCCCGCATCGGCTCGGCCGGGGTGGGCATGGGCCTGGCCGTCCAGTCCGACATGGCCACGCCGCCCATCCACAAGTTCGGCACGCCCGACCAGATCGAGCGCTATCTGAAGCCGGCGATCCGCGGCGAGAAGATCGCCTGCCTGGGCATCACCGAGCCCAACGCCGGCTCCGACGTCGCGGCCATCGAGACGACCGCGGTCCGCGACGGCGACGAGTGGGTCATCAACGGCTCGAAGACCTTCATCACCAACGCCGTCCGGGCCGACTTCTGTCTGCTGGTCACCCGCACGAACAAGGGCGCCGGCTACGAGGGGTTCAGCCTGTTCCTGGTCGACACCGACCTGCCCGGATGGAACGTGCAGCGGCATCTGGACAAGCTCGGGATGCGCTCGAGCGACACCGGCGAGATCTCCATCCAGGACGTGCGCGTGCCGGCGAGCGCCCTGCTCGGCACGGAGGGCAAGGGCTTCTACCAGATCATGTGGGAGCTGCAGGGCGAGCGGCTGATCGGCGCCGCCGGCTCGCTGTCCGGCGCGCAACTGGTCCTGGACCGCACGATCGAGTACGCGCTCGGCCGGCACGCCTTCGGCAAGCCGATCGGGAAGTTCCAGGTCAACCGGCACGCCATCGCCGAGATGGCCACCGAGATCGAGGCCGCCCGCCAGCTGACCTACGACGTGGCGATCCGGTGGGAGCGCGGCGAGTACCCGGTCAAGGAGATCTCGATGGTGAAGCTCTACTCCGCCGGCGTGGTCGGCCGCGTGATGAACCGGTGCCTGCAGCTGTTCGGCGGCCTCGGCTACTCCGACGAGTTCTTCATGGAGCGCGCCTGGCGCGACGCCCGCCTGATCCGCATCGGCGGCGGGACCGACGAGGTCATGCGCGAGGTCATCTCCAAGTCGATGGGCCTCTAGATGCCGGGTCTGGAGATCGGCCTGGAGGACGCGAAGGAACGCTTCGCCGCGATCCCCCGGGCGGGCCTGTTCACGCAGGACCACGAGGAACTTCGCGCGGGGATCCGGCAGTGGATCGAGGGCCGCCTGGCGCCGCACGCCGACGAGTGGGAGCGGGAACGCGACTTCCCGTACCGCGAGGTCTTCAAGGAGGCCGGGGGGATCGGCCTGTTCGGCGCGAAGTACGAGGAGGCCTACGGCGGGACGGGGCCCGACCTGATCGCGGACGCCGTGATCACCGAGGAGACCGTGCGCTGCCGGGCGGGCGGGGTCGCCGCGGCGCTCGGCGCCCACAAGGACCTCGGCCCGTACTACGTCTACCGGTTCGGGAACGAGGAGCAGCGGCGGCGGTGGATCGTCCCGGCGATCGCCGGCGAGGCGATCGGGGCGCTGGCCGTCACCGAGCCGAACGCCGGCTCGGACGTCGGCTCGATCACCACCCGGGCCACGCGCGACGGGGGCGACTGGATCCTGAACGGCGCCAAGACGTTCATCACCAACGGCTCCATCTCGGACTATGTCGTCGTCGCGGCGAAGACCGACCCGGACGCGGGGCACCAGGGCCTGTCGCTGTTCATCGTCGACGCGGACACGCCCGGGTTCACCCGGAGCCGCGTGCACACGCTGGGCTGGCGGACCAGCCACACCGGCGAGCTCCACTTCGACGACGTGCGCGTCCCCGCCGGGAACCTGCTGGGGGAGGAGGGCCGCGGCTTCTACCACATCATGGGGAACTTCCAGTGGGAGCGGGTCGTGATGGCCCTCGGCGCCGTGGCCGCGGCCGAGCAGACCCTCGAGGGGGGCATGGCCTACGCGAAGGAGCGGCACGCGTTCGGCCGGCCCGTCGCCAAGTTCCAGGTCTGGCGGCACCGCTTCGCGGACCTGGCCACCGAGATCGAGGCCGCCCGGAGCCTCACCTACCACGCGCTGCGCAAGATCGTCGCCGGGGAGGACGCCGTGAAGGACGTGAGCATGGCGAAATGGTTCTCCACCGAGCTCAGCTGGCGCGTGGCCGACGAGGCCTTACAGGTCCACGGCGGCTACGGCTTCATGATGGAGTTCCCCGTCCAGCGGGCGTGGCGCGACTCCCGCCTCGGTCCGATCGGCGGCGGCACGACCGAGATCATGAAAGAGGTCATCGGCCGCCTGATGGGCCTGTAGCGCCTACCGGTTTCTGCTGAGGTTTCGCTCCCGCGAAACGACCACCGGAAGTTCCCGCATATGGCCGATGGTCCCGGCGGCTCAGGCTGCCAATCTCGGGGCATGGAAAACACACTGCGGGTCCTCGCGGTCGCCCACGACGAAACCACGCTTCGCCTCTGCCTCCTCGGGCTCGGGATCGAGGGGATGGACGTCGTCCATGCCGTCGACTTCGAGTCGGCCGTGCAGTCCTCGGCCGGACGCCGGCCGGACGTGATCGTCCTGGACACGACGTCGGCCGCCTCGGGTGGCCTGGCCGTCCTGCGCGAGCTGCGGTCACACCCGGCCACCTCCGGCGTCCCGATCGTGACGCTGACCGACGACGTCCGTAGCGGAGGGCGGCTGTCGGGCTGGGTGGCGGGCGCCTCGGCGTCGATCGCCAAGCCGTTCTCCCTGGACGAGCTCAGCCAGACGGTCCGCCGGTTCGGGCACATGAGCACCACGCAGCTGGCGGCGTACCGCGACGACGTGCTGGGTCGCCTTCGCGAGCTGGTCTGAGCCCGCTCAGCGCTCGACGTCGCGGTAGCGCACCAGCGCGGCGAGTCCCACGACCACGGCGAGGAACCCGAACGTGATGGGGTCCGTGCCCCGGCCTCCCAGGTCCCGGTCGATCAGGTGGGACACGAAGTGCGCCACGCCGGCGATCGCGTTGCCCGCCAGCGCCACGAACAGGCCGTCCAGCCAGACCAGCGCCAGCAGCAGCGTGGAGCCCAGGCCGATCAGGAACGCGCCGATGTCGTGGAACAGGTGCTCGTTGTAGGGCGGGAACTGCGCGAAGTCGGCGAACGAGGCGGGCCCGAAGAACGCCCACCCCCCGACCCCCACCGTGGTCAGCCCGGCCACCAGCGCGACCCCTCGCGCCGCCCGCCGGGCCCGAGCCCGCGTCCGGCGTGCCGTCAGCTCCGACTCCCGCATCGACCCACTCCTTCCCTCGGCGGTATCCCGGGGGCATCTTCCCCCGGTTCCCCGGTCACGCGGCCCCGGCCTACACTGCGGCGACCGAGGAAAGGACCACCGTGAACGTCGCCATCCTGGGCGAGCAGAACGTGGAGCGATTCGGCGAGTACGTCGCGCTCCGCTTCGAGGGCCGCGACTACACCAACGCCGAGATGCTGGCGGACAGCAAGCGGCTGGCCAACGTGCTTCGCGATCTGGGCGTCGGTCCGGACGACCGGGTCGCGGTCATGCTCGCCAACGGCCTGGAGGTGTTCCAGTGCTACGGCGCGATCCCCTCGGTGGGCGCGATCACCGTCCCCGTGGTCTTCCTCCTGGCGGTCTCGGAGGTCCACCACATCCTGGCGGACTGCAGCCCCAAGGTCCTGATCACGAGCCCCGAGTTCCACGGCAACGCGATGCAGGCGATCGAGGGCCTCGCGGAGCCGCCGGTGGTGCTGGTGGCCGGCGGGGCGCCGGAGGGCGCGCAGAGCCTGGAGGCGCTGCGCGACGCGGCGTCACCGGAGTTCGAGGCGGTCGACCGCGACGACGACGACCTGGTGGTGATCATGTACACGGGCGGCACCACGGGGCGTCCGAAGGGCGTGATGATCACCAACCAGAACCTGCACTGGAACGCGACCACGCTGGCCGAGGCGGTGGGCATCCGGCCCCGCGAGGTCGGCCTGCTGGCCCTCCCGATGGCCCACCTGTTCGGGATGATCTCGTTCATCACGGCGCAGGTCCTGGGCGTCGAGGGCGTCCTGCTCAAGTGGTTCACCGCGGAGGGCGTGCTCCAGGGGATCCAGGACCACAAGGTCAACTACATCCCGATGGTCCCCACGATGATGACCTACCTGATGGGGACCGAGGACCTCGACGCGTACGACCTGTCCAGCCTGGGCAAGGTGTTCGCCTCGGCCGCGCCGGTGCCCCTTGAGCTGGCCGAGGGGTTCTCCAAGCGCTTCGACTGCGAGGTCGTCGAGGCGTACGGGCAGACCGAGGCCGCCCCGGCGCTGACCGTCGAGCGCCCCGGCGAGCCGAAGAAGGCGGGCTCGGCCGGACCGGCACTCCCCGGCGTGGAGCTCCGCATCGAGGACGACGACCACCAGGAGGTGCCGACCGGCGAGCTCGGCGAGATCGTGGCCCGCAGCCCCGGGATCATGCTGGGCTACTACAACCTGCCGGAGGCCACCGAGGACACCCTGCGCCACGGCTGGCTGCACACCGGCGACATGGGCCACGTAGACGAGGACGGCTCCCTGTTCGTCACCGAGCGCAAGAAGGACCTGATCATCCGCGGCGGGTTCAACGTCTACCCCCGCGATATCGAGGAGCTCCTCTACGAGCACCCCGGCGTCGCCGAGGCGGCGGTCGTCGGCAAGCCCGATCCCACGATGGGGGAGGAGGTCGTCGCCTTCGTGGTCCGCAAGCCCGGCGCAGAGGTCACCGAGCAGGCCCTCCTCGACCTGGCAGCGGAGCGTCTGGCGAAGTACAAGCGGCCCAAGGAGGTCCTGTTC
Source organism: Actinomycetota bacterium (assembly GCA_040904285.1). Taxonomy (GTDB): domain Bacteria; phylum Actinomycetota; class UBA4738; order UBA4738; family JBBDTT01; genus JBBDTT01. The sequence goes on along the minus strand of JBBDTT010000024.1, from coordinate 1,602 downwards.
GTGGACGATCTGCCGAAGAGCCCGATCGGCAAGATCCTCAAGAAGGACCTTCGGGCCAGGTTTTCCTGAGCCGAGTGTCGAAACAGACCGATTCCGAGCGAGGAAAGTTGCCACCCCGTATCCCGGCGGTTAGGCTCGCGCGGACCTTTGCCCGGCTACCGGCCTGCCGAAGCGCAGTCCGCACTCGGAGAATGCGGTGACCGCCAGCAAGGCTAGACGTCGTATCGCCGTCCTGATCACTTCCCTCCTCATCGGTCTCCTGGCCGTTATGCCCGCTTCGGCGGACTCGGAGGACGATCTCGCCGCGGCCGAGCGGCGCGCTGCCCAGATCGAGGCCGAGCTCGGCCGGGCCAACGCGGCGTACTACACGGCCCTGGCCAAGTACGAGGCGACCCTGGACGAGATCTCCGCGACCCGGGCCCGGATCACGAAGACCCAGGAGCGGATGAACCGGATCCGCGGAGCCCTGGCCAAGCGGGCCCGCGAGGCGTACGAGCGCGGGGCCGCGGGCACGCTCGAGATCCTGCTGTCGTCGTCCTCGTTCTCCCAGTTCTCCGACCGGGTCGAGTTCCTCGACCGGATGTCCGAAGGCGACGCCGAGCTGATCCTGCGGGCCCAGGTGACCCAGGACCAGCTCACCCGCGAGGAGGCCCACCTGCGGGAGCTGTCCGCCGAGCAGCAGGCCGCCAAGGACGAGCTCGCCCGGCAGAAGGCGGTGATCGACGCGACGTTCGCCGAGGCCCAGGCCCTGGTCCGCAGGTTCGCGGCAGAGGTCGCCGCCGAGCGGGACGCCGCGGCCGCGCTGGCCCGGCTGGCCGGCGTCGGCACGGTCGTCCAGGGCTCGGCGCTGCAGGCCTGCCCGGTGGCCGGGCCCCGCACGTACTACGACGACTTCGGCAACCCCCGCTCCGGCGGGCGCACCCATCAGGGCAACGACATCCTGGCGCCGTACGGGACGCCGGTCGTCGCCGCCCAGCCGGGGACGTTCCAGGCCACGTCCAACAGCCTGGGTGGCCTGTCCGCGTTCGTCTACGGCGACCGAGGGGACATGACGTACTACGCGCACCTGTCGAGCTACTCCGGCATCGGCAGCGGCTCGCACGTCGGGGCGGGGACGCAGATCGGCGGCGTCGGGACCTCGGGCAACGCATCGGGCGGCCCGCCGCACCTGCACTTCGAGTACCACCCGGGCGGGGGCGGCGCCGTCGACCCGTACCCGTACCTGAACGCGGTCTGCTAGGACCTGTCCTCCCGGCCGCGCGGGGCCGATAATCCAGACGTGGAGCCGGTCGTCATCACGGTCGCCCCGGTGGGCGGGGAGCTGTCGCGGGACGAGCAACCGCACCTTCCCCTGAGCCCCGAGGAGATCGGCGTCGAGGTCGCCCGGGCCGCCGGGGCCGGCGCGTCCATCGTCCACGTCCACGCCCGCGACGAGCGCGGTGTCCCGACCCAGGACCGGGCCGCGTTCGAAGCCATCCTCGGCGCGATCCGCGAGCGCTGCGACATCGTCGTCCAGACCTCCACCGGCGGCTCGGTTGGCATGACCGAGGAGGAGCGGGCCCAGCCCCTCGACCTGGACCCCGAGATGGCCTCGCTCACCAC
>JBBDTT010000023.1:0-11972 GCA_040904285.1 Actinomycetota bacterium | reverse complement strand
AACCTGGGGTTCATGTCGGTGGCGGCCGCGCTCATCGACTCATGCGACACGGTCTTCTACCAGTTCGGCCAGTCGTTCTACTCGCGGCGCGTCGTGCAGGGCGAGATCTTCCAGCAGCGGATGGAGGACTGGGGGCTGGGCAGCCCCACCGCGGTCGACCTGCCGAACGAGGAGGAGGGGCGGATCCCGGACGTCGAGTGGGTGCTCGACCAGCGCGAGGCCGGCAACCCGAACTTCGCGGACCGTCTGGGCTGGCTTCCCGGCGACGACATCAACATGTCCATCGGCCAGGGCAACGTCCTGACCAGCCCGCTGCAGATGGCCGTCGCCTACTCGGCGCTCGCCAACGGCGGCACGCTGTTCGAGCCCCGGCTCGGCCTCCGGCTGCAGCGCCCGGACGGGACGCTGGTGCGCCGCATCGAGCCGGTCGTCGCCGGCCGGACCGGCTACTCGAAGACGGTCCTGTCCTACATCCGGGACGCGCTGAGCTACGTGCCCCGGCAGGGGACGGCGGCCGGAGCGTTCGCCGGCTTCCCCTTCGACCGCGTATCGGTCGCCGGCAAGACGGGGACCTCGGAGATGGACCCGAAGCAGCCGTTCTCGTGGTTCGCGGCGATGGCGCCGGCGAACGATCCGAAGTACGTCGTGGTGGCGATGGTCGAGGAGGGCGGGCACGGCTCGCAGGTCGCCGCGCCCATCGTGCGCGAGATCTTCGAGGGCCTGTTCGACATCACCCCGAGCGGCGGCGGCAACATCGAGGCGACCGACTGATGGCGACGATCGACGTTCCCGCCGCCCGGGGCCTCAGCCTGGGGATGGGTCGCACGCCGATCCGCCACCTGGACCCGGCGCTCATCTTCACGGCGATCGGGCTGTCGATCTTCGGCCTGTTCATGGTGTATTCCGCGAGCCACCAGAGCCTGGTGGCGCAGGGCGAGGACCCCGGGTTCCTCGTGAAGAAGCAGCTGACCTACCTGTTCGCGGGGATCATCCTGCTGATCCTCACCGCGAGCTTCGACTACCGGCTGGTGAAGGTGTACGCGGTGATCGGGTACGCCGTGATGGTCCTGGCGCTGCTGCTGGTGCTGGTCCCCTTCATCGGGACGCGGATCTCGGGCGCCCAGCGGTGGATCTCGATCTTCGGGTTCCAGTTCCAGCCGACCGAGCCGGCGAAGCTCGCGTTCATCGCGATGCTCGCGGCGTATCTGTCGGAGTTGAAGGGCGGGATCGGCCTGCGCGAGATGATGCGCGGCGCATCTTTCGCGATGGTGCCAATGTTCCTCGCGTTCGTCCAGCCCGACGTCGGCACGTCGCTGGTGTTCGCGGCTTCGCTGGTCGGCGTCCTCCTCGTGGCCGGCACCAAGGGCCGGTACCTGGCGGTGCTCGCCCTGGTCGCGGTGGTCGGCGTGGCCGGCGCGTTCCAGGTCGGTCTGGTGAAGGACTACCAGCTGGAGCGTCTGACCGGGTTCCTCGACCCCACTTCGGACCCGTTGCGGGCCGGCTACAACCGGGCCCAGTCCGAGATCGCCATCGGCAACGGGGGCATGACGGGCGAGGGGTTCCTCAACGGTTCCCAGACCAATCTCGACTTCGTCCCGGCCCAGCAGACGGACTTCATCTTCACCGTGGTGGCCGAGGAGTTCGGCTTCGTGGGATCGATGATCCTGTTCGGGATGCTCGGCATCATGATCTGGCGAGGGTTCCGCGTGGCGACGTTATCGAAGGACCCCTTCGGCACCTACGTCGCGGCCGGCATCATCACGATGTGGGCGTTCATGGCCTTCGTCAACATCGGAATGACGATGGGCATCATGCCGGTCACCGGCATCCCTCTGCCCTTCGTCAGCTACGGCGGCACCGCCCTCGTGACGAACTTCTTCGCGGCGGGCCTCTTGCTCAACATCCACATGCGCCGCTTCAAATAGTTGATGAGCGATCAGGTACCCGTGATCCGGGTTCGACCGGGCACTCAGTAGAGCGCGTAGGCCACCCAGTCGGCAGGGTTTACCGCTGCCTGACTAGGATTGTCGGGATGCCGGATCCGAGGATGCTTCCGGAGATGCCCGAGCTGATGATCGCGGGGCCGGGCGAGCTGCACGAGGAGGACCTGCGCGTCCTCGGCCGGCAGGTGATCGCCCACTACGGCGACACGTGGACCGCCATCCACGACCAGACCATCGCGGACCTCGGCACGCTGCTCGGCTGCGCGGACCCCCCCTACCTGATCCCCGGCTCCGGCTCGATGGCGCTCGACGCCGCGATCATGAACCTGTTCGAGCCGGGCCGGCGGGTCGCCGTGGCCCGGACGGGCTTCTTCGGGACCCGCCTGGCGGAGATCGCCGCCGCGCAGCGACTCGAGGTCGTGGACGTACCCGTCGAGGTCGGCGCGGCCGTCGATCCGACCCGGGCGGCCGAGGCGCTTGCCGGTGCGGTCGAGGGCCTGCTCAGCGTCCACGTCGAGACCGCGACCGGCGTTCGCCATCCGATCGAGGAGCTGGCCCGGGTCGCCGCCGACGCGAACGTGCCGTTCGTCGTGGACGGGATCGCGTCGGTGGGCGGCGAGCTCCTGGAGGTCGATCGCTCGGGGATCACCGCCGTCGCCACGGCCACCCAGAAGGGGCTCGAGGCGCCGCCCGGGCTGGGCATCGTGGCGCTCGGTCCCGAGGGAAGGACCCGCCTCGAGGCGCGCTCCGATCGTCCGCCCACCTGGTACCTGGACCTGAAGACCTGGGACCACTACCGCCGGGAGTGGGGGAGCTGGCATCCGCACCCCGTGACGATGCCGACCAACCTGGTCTTGGCCCTGGCCTCGAGCCTGCGCCGGCTCCTCGACGAGGGGCTGGACGCCGTGGTCTCTCGCCGGGCGGACCTCTCCAAGCGGGCCCGCGAGGGCCTGCGAGGGATCGGCCTGGAGCCGGTCGCCGCCCCCGGCGTGGAGGCCAATCTGGTCTCGGCCGCGTGGGCCGAGGACCCCGCCGCCATCCAGGCCCACCTGCTGGAGCGGGGGATCATGATCTCGGGCGGGCTCGACCCGACCGAGGGGAAGGCCATCCGGATCGGCCTGATGGGACGCACCGCCACCGAGGCGATGGTGGACCGGGTGGTCGGCGAGATCGAGTCGTTCCTGCGCCGCTGAGCACGGTTCGAGCACGCCTCCGACCATCCGCCGCTGCGGTTGGTATCCTTACCGGCAGAAGTCCCTCCCCGTCCGGGTCGTCCGGACGCCTGCAGTAGATGGCCGTCGACGATCCACCGGGACGCCCTGAGTTCTGCAACCCGATCGGCGGAGGGGAAGGCGCGGTGCGCGCCTGTACGTGAAGGAGTGCCCCGTCCGAGGCGGCATCAGCCGCCGGGTGGACAGGACGCGAGGTCGACATGACCGGCGCGCCCCACCCAGGACGGAGGAAGAGGGGCCTACTCGTGGGATCCGCAATCGGACCCCGGGCCCGCGGTTCGCGATCCGCGCCGCGGCGCCTCGACGCATCTCGCTTCCACGCACTCCTCTCGACACGATCGAGAGGACGTCATGACCGACGAGCCCCTGGCCACCCCGGCCGAGCCTCGTAGAACCACCGCCGCCGAGGCGGCGCCCAGCGACACCAGCAACACCAGAGACACCACCGGGAGCCCCTTCTCCGAGGGCCCCTCCGAGGGCGAGGGCGCCACGCCGTCCACCCGTCCGCCCGGAGCCCGCCGCCGTCGTCGCGGCGGCCGTGGTCGAGGCCGCGGAGGATCGCGGCCGGCCTCGGTTGGCGGGTCCCAGCGCTCCGACGACGACGGCCCGGCGGATTCCGACACCGGCAACGGCAACGGCGGCGACGCCCCCGAGGGCGACGACGGGTCGCCGGCGCCGAAGAAGGCGCCCGCTCGCAAGCCCGCGGCACGCCGTCCCGCCACCCCACGTTCAACCACCCCTCGTTCGGCTACACCTCGTTCGTCGACGCCCCGTACCGAGTCGGGTAGCGACGGCGATGACGGCGACTCGAACGGGTCGGATGGCTCCGACGGCGAGGGCTCGGAGCGTCCCGAGGGCGCTCCCCGCCGGCGCCGCCGCCGTGGCGGCCGCGGCGGGCGCCGCCCGAGCCAGCCCGCGATGGCGCCCGAGAGCGCCGACGCCGCCGAGGAGGCCGGTCTGGCCACCCCCAACCTGCGCTCCGCCCAGCGCGACGACGCGCTCCCCGACGAGGCCGGCGAAGGCGGCGACGAGCCACGTGACCGGACCGCCCGGGGCGGCCGTCCCCGGGCCCGGACCCGCCCGGCCGGCGAGGGCACCCGCACCCGCGCGCCGAGGACCCGCCGACCGGCGGCCGAAGCCGACGCCGAGACCGACGCCGACGACGAGGACGAGCCGAAGGAGTCTTCGCGGCCGATGACCTCGCGCCGGACGCGCCCCGAGCCCACCCGCGTCCGGGGCCGTGCCCGGACCCGCCGCCGCGACGTCCCCCGCCCGGTCCGCCGCCGGACGGACAAGCGCATGGTCATCACCGAGATCGAGGACCGCGACCAGATCGCCGTCCTGGAGGGCCGCGACCTGGTCGAGCACTACGTCACCCGGACCGGCGCCCGGTCGATGGTCGGTAACATCTACGTCGCCCGCGTGCAGAACGTCCTCCCGGGCATGGAGGCCGCGTTCCTGGACATCGGCCGGGGTCGCAACGGCGTCCTGTACGCCGGCGAGGTGAACTACGACGAGGAGGTCGAGGGCGGCGGGAAGGCCACCCGCATCGAGGAGGCCCTGAAGTCCGGGCAGAAGGTCCTGGTCCAGGTGACCAAGGACCCCCTGGGCGGTAAGGGCGCCCGCCTGACCGCGCAGGTCAGCCTCCCCGGACGGTTTGTCGTATTCGTGCCCAACCAGCAGGTGTTCGGGATCAGCCGCCGCCTCCCCGATGAGGAGCGCTCCCGCCTGCGCGACATCCTCAAGCCACTGCGCTCGGGCAAGAACGGGATCATCGCGCGCACCGCCGCCGAGGGCGCCACCGCCGAGGAGCTCGAGGCCGACCTGAAGCGCCTCGAGGCCGAGTGGGAGGACGTCAAGAAGCGCGAGAAGAAGGCCAAGCCCGCGACCGTCGTCTACGAGGAGCCCGAGCTCACCGTCCGCGTGGTGCGCGACGTGTTCACCGAGGGCGAGTTCGAGGAGGTCGTCACAGACTCGAAGCCCGTCTACGAGAAGGTCACGGACTACCTGCGATCGGTGGCTCCCGAGCTCCTGGACAAGGTCCGGCTGCACGAGGGGCCGCTGCCGGTGATGGAGGAGTTCCACGTCGCCGAGCAGATCCGCAAGGCCCTCGAGCGCAAGGTGTGGCTCGAGTCCGGCGGCTACGTGATCATCGACCGCACCGAGGCGATGACGGTGATCGACGTCAACACCGGCAAGCACGTGGGCAAGACGAACCTCGAGGAGACGGTCACGCAGACGAACATCGAGGCCGCCGAGGAGATCGCCCGCCAGCTTCGCCTCCGCGACATCGGGGGCATGATCATCGTCGACTTCATCGACATGCTCCTCGAGCGGAACCGGGGCAAGGTGATCCGGGCCATGAAGTCGGCCCTGGCCAAGGACCGGACCCGCTCGCAGGTCTTCGACATCTCGCCGCTCGGGCTCCTCGAGATCACCCGCAAGAAGGTCTCCGCGGGGCTGGTCGAGTCCTTCAGCGAGACGTGCCCGACCTGCGAGGGTCGTGGCATCCTGCTCACCCACCAGATCTAGCCAGCGAACCCGAGAGGAACCCAACCCTATGTACGCGGTCATCAAGGTCGGCGGCAAGCAGCAGCGCGTGACGACGGGCGACGTGATCGAGGTCGAGCGCACCAAGGGCGACGAGGGCTCGGAGATCTCGTTCACGCCGATCCTCGTCGTGGACGACGACGGCAACACCCACCTCGGCAAGGACCTCGAGAAGGCCACGGTCAGCGCCAAGCTGGTCGGCGACGCGAAGGGCGAGAAGATCAGCGTCGTCAAGTACAAGAACAAGACCCGCTACACGCGCCACGTCGGCCATCGCCAGCAGCTCACGAAGCTCGAGGTCGGCGACATCTCGCTCGGCTGACGCGGAGTTTCGGGGTCTACGGAGGAGGACGCTCGACCTCGTACACGAGGTGGAAGGGCGTCCCCCCTCGCATCTGATGTGCCGCGGCGAAGAGCCACATCTCGATCAGCTCCAGGTCCTGAAGATCGCTGATCAGGCCGCGCGAAACACCTTGATCCCCTCGCTCGAGACGTCATCGAGCGGACGCGTCCCGCCCGCGAGACCCTCCCCAGGAGCGACCCAGTGGAACGACCCATACTCCGTCGAGATCAGCTCGTTGAGCCAGACCATGGTCCCGCCAGTATGTCCCGGGCCGTCCTCGGCGGCTATGGCCAGCCGCGGTGGGCGGCCTCGACGGCGCGGACCTCGGCGGCGGTGCGGGGTCCGTACGTGACGTTCCCGGTGCGCAGGCCTCTCCGGACCTCCTCCAGCTCGCGGCGGGTGAACTCGCAGGGCACCGTGATCGGGTCCACGCCGTAGAGCCGTGCGCCGTTGAGGCCGAGGATCTTCGCCTTGCGCTCCTTCGTCAGCGCGGGGTACCCGAAGCGCTCCTGGAACTCCGGCGAGATCTCGAAGGCGCGGAAGGCCTGGATCTGGTCCTGGGGTGAGCCGTAGAAGATGCAGTCGGTTCCCCACAGCACGTTGTCCTCGCCGACGTAGCGCAACAGCTTCCCGAGGACGTGCGCGGCCTCGTCCGGATCGCGCATCACCAGCCACCACGTCGAGCCGAGCTCCGCGTAGACGTTCGAGTTCGGCTCGACCCCCGCCCGGCGGAGCGAGGCGATGAGGCGGTCGATGCCCAGGCCGCCCCGGGCGAAGGACCCCTCGGTGACCCCGCTGTCGTAGCCCGAGTGGTAGATCACGAAGTTCGCCTCGGGGTGGCGCCGCGCCGCCGGGCCGACGTCCTCCGGCGAGGCGAAGGGGTCGCTGCCGGCGAGCCCCTTGTGGACGGCGATGTTGGGCACCCCGACCTCGACGGCCTTGCGAATGAAGCGCTCGCCGACGGCCGGCACCGACGGGTCGTGGTCGTCGAGCCACCAGCCGGCGCCGTCCACCGAGGGGAAGTGGGTGAACGTCTTCCACCCGACCACCGGCTCGGAGCCGGCCACCGCCTCCATCGCGGCGAGGTTCGCCTCGAGCGAGCCGGAGTTCGGCAGGGCCAGCGCGTGCATCTGCAGGCGCGGGTCGCGGCACAGGGCGAGGACGGTCCGCCGCGTCTCCTCCATGACCTCGGCGGAGAGCGGGCTGCGCTCGGGGAAGATCGGCAGGCCCGACAGGACGACCATGTTCGTGTCGGACTTCAGGAACATCTCCTCCATGAAGTGCTCGATCGAGAAGCAGATGCGCGGGTCGTCCTCGCCGCAGTCCCGCTGCGGGAACAGGGTCCAGAAGTCGTCGTCCTCGGCGGCCGGGTTCGACTCGTACTGCAGGAGGTGGCCCTGGACGTCGAACACGAACTCCTCGCCGCCGATCGCTTCGTGCGCATCGTCGGGGCTGTACGTGGCCTCGGGCGGGACCGAATACGTCCCGCCCGGGGTGCGGCCTCGCTCGCGCAGGGCCTCGCGCGTGCAGGCGGCGAGGACCGACAGCGTCGCGGCCGCCCCGCACGCCGACAGCAGGAACTCGCGCCGCGTCATGCCGGTCCCCCTCGCGGCGAGCTCGGCGAGCGCTCTCGCCCGGCGTTCGGTCTCGCGCACGACGGGCGTGCTCGGGCGGGGCTCGTACTCGCCGTTCGAGCACGGCCCGAACTTGATGGGGAGGCCCGGGTCCTCGTCGCGCCAGTTCATCGTTGGGTATACGACCGGGGCGGTGATCCGTACGTTCCGTTTGCTACCCTCTACCGGCCATGGCACACAAGAAGGGCGGCGGCTCCTCACGCAACGGCCGGGACAGCGAATCCAAGCGTCTCGGCGTGAAGCGGTTCGGCGGTCAGGAAGTGACCGCCGGCTCCATCCTCGTGCGCCAGCGGGGGACCCGGATCCACCCCGGCACGAACGTGGGCAAGGGGAGCGACGACACCCTGTTCGCCCGCGCCACCGGGACCGTGCGCTACCACGAGCGGCAGGGCCGCAAGTACGCCACGATCGACCTGCCCGCCCCCGCCGAGGCCCCCGCGGCCGAGGCCTCCGCCGCTCAGTCCTGAGCCCGGCCCGCGCCCTCCCGGATCGCCGCGACCCATTCGCGCAGCGGCTCCAACAGGTCCTTGTTGCGCTCGTTCAGGAACCCGAACGCCCGGCGTCGTCCCGACCGCTCCGCCCGTGAGATCGGCGTGCCCCGCCACGCTCCGACCTGCTCCGGCGGCGCCGCGAAGTAGATGAACGCCACCCAGCGTTCGTTGTCGCGCCGGTACGCGAGCTGGAGCACCGGGGTGGCCCGCAACCGCTTGGCCCGGACGATCTTCGCCAGGTCCACCTCCCAGTCCCGGCCGTTCGCGCCGGCGAACTTGAGCGCGCCGTCCTCGATGGACAGGACCCCCTCGCGGGGCAGGCCCTCGATGTTGGGGCGGAACAGCCAGGTCGTGCGCGGCGTGACCACCCCTCCATGATGCTGGAACAATCGGTGGATGTTCACCGATGAGGCGACCGTGACGGTCAAGGCCGGCCGGGGCGGAAACGGCGCGGCCACGCTGCGCAGCGAGCCGTACACGCCTCGGGGCGGGCCCGACGGCGGCAGCGGGGGCGGCGGCGGCGACGTGGTCCTCGAGGTCGCGCGCGGCGTGTTCGACCTCTCCGCGCTTGCCAAGGTCCCGGTCCTGTCGGCGGGCAACGGCGGCAACGGCGCCCGGGCTCGCCGCCACGGCCGCGACGGCGAGGACCTCGTGGTGAAGGTCCCCGACGGCACGGTCGTCCACGACGAGCGCGGGCTGGTGGCCGACCTGGTCGGCGAGGGGTCGCGGGCGGTGGTCGCGGCCGGCGGCCGGGGCGGCCGCGGCAACGTGGCCCTGTCCGGACCCGCCAACCGGGTGCCCCGGGTCGCCGAGCAGGGCGAGGAGGGCGAGGGCCACGTCCTGCGGCTGGAGCTGCGGCTGGTGGCCGACGTCGGGCTCGTCGGCCTCCCGAACGCCGGCAAGTCCACCCTGCTGTCGCGGCTCACCGCGGCGAAGCCGAAGGTCGCCGACTACCCGTTCACGACCCTCCAGCCCAACCTCGGCGTTGCCGGCGACGAGGAGCGCTTCGTGGTCGCCGACGTCCCGGGGCTGGTCGAGGGGGCCAGCGAGGGGCGCGGCCTGGGGCTGCAGTTCCTCCGCCACGTGTCACGGTGCCGGGCCCTGGTGTACGTCGTGGACCTGTCCGCCCAGGACCCGGCGGCCGATCTCGCCACGGTCCGCGCCGAGCTCGCCGCGTACGACCCCGAGCTCGCCGCGCGCACGGCCCTGGTCGCCGCGACGAAGACCGACCTGGTCGACGATCCCGAGGCCCGAGCGGCGCGCCTCGGCCCGGACGCCGTCCCCGTGAGCGGCGTGACCGGTGAGGGGATGGAGGTCCTGGCCGGGCGCATCGAGGCGCTCGCCGGCGCGGCCATCGCCTCGGCCCCGGAGCGCAAGCCGTACGTCGTGCTGCGGCCCGGCCGCATGCCGTTCGAGGTGTCCCGCGACGGCGACCGCTACGTGGTGACGGGCCAACAGGTGGAGCGGTGGGTCCGCGAGACCGACCTGGACGATCCCCGTCAGGTCGCGGCGCTGCAGAAGCGGCTGGTGCGCTCCGGCGTGGAGCGCCGGTTGGCGGAGCTCGGCGCCCGCCGGGGCGACGAGGTCGTGATCGCCGATCGCGAGTTCGAGTTCCTCCCCGATGGCGAGGTGGCGAACCGTGGCCCGTGACCTCGGGCCGGCGAAGCGGCTGGTCGTCAAGGTCGGCACGTCCAGTCTGGTGACGCCGAAGGGCGGTGTGTCGCGGGCTCGGCTGGCGCGGATCGTCGAGCAGGTCGCCGGCGCCGCGAAGGGACGGGCCTGCGTCCTGGTGTCCTCGGGCGCGATCGCCGCAGGCCTCGGCCCCCTCGGGGCGACCCGGCGGTCCAAGGACATCCCCGGCCTGCAAGCGGCCGCGGCGGTCGGACAGGGCCGGCTGATGGCCGCGTACAACGAGGAGTTCGGACGCCGCCGGCGGGTCGCCGCGCAGGTCCTGCTGACCCAGGACGACTTCGCCCACCGCCGCCAGTTCGTGAACGCGAAGAACACGTTCGACCGGCTGCTGGCCGCCGGCGCCGTGCCGGTCGTGAACGAGAACGACACCGTCGCGACCGAGGAGATCCGCTTCGGCGACAACGACCGCCTGGCCGCCCTGGTCGCGATCATGGTCAACGCCGACCTGCTGGTCCTCCTGTCCGACGTCGAGGGGATCCACGAGCGCGACCCGCGCAAGGGTCGTTCTGCGCTTGTCCGCGAGCTCCGCGACCCGGCTTCGGTCCAGGCGAGCGGGCCGCACCGGGGCTCGGGCGGGATGGCCTCGAAGCTCGAGGCGGCCACGATCGCGACCTCGGCCGGCATCGGCGTCGTCGTCGCGCGGGCCCACAAGACGGGGGTCCTCGACGCGATCCTGTCCGGCCGGGAGGTCGGCACGTACCTGCCGCCCGCCGACCGGCGCCATCGCGCTCGCAAGGCGTGGATCGCCTTCGTGCGCGACGTCCGGGGCCGGGTCCGCGTGGACGCCGGCGCCGAGCGCGCCCTGAAGGAGGACGGCCGGTCGCTCCTGGCCGCCGGCGTGAAGGGCGTCGAGGGTTCGTTCGCCGCGGGGGACGCCGTCGAGATCGCCGGGCCCTCCGGCCGCGCCTTCGCGCGGGGCATCGTGAACTACGGCGCGGGGGAGCTGCCCTCGCTGTCGGGCAAGACCCGCGCCGAGATCGCCGCCCTCCCGGGAGGCCCGTACGATAGGGAGGTCGTCCATCGGGACGAGCTGGTGGTGATCGAACGGTGAACGAGACGACTTCCGAGACGACAACCGAGACGACCGAGACGACCGAGACGCTCGACGAGCTCGCGGTCGCCGCTCGCCGCGCCGCCCGGGCCCTGGCCGCGACGTCCACCGACGTGAAGGACGCGGCCCTCGCCGCCATGGCGGAGGCCCTCGAGGCGCACGCCCCGGAGATCGTCGAGGCCAACGCCCTCGACGTCGCCGCGGCGCGACGCGACGGCGCGACGGACGCGGTGATCGATCGCCTGACCCTGACCGAGGAGCGCGTGCGCGCCGTCGCCGAGGCCGTCCGCACCGTCATCGAGCTCGACGACCCGGTCGGGGACCTTCTGTCCGAGTCCACACTGGCGAACGGGCTGCGTCTCCAGAAGGTGCGCGTGCCGCTCGGCGTGGTCGGGGTGATCTACGAGGGCAGGCCGAACGTGACCGTGGACGCCGCCGCCCTCGCCGTGAAGGCCGGGAACGCGGTCCTGCTGCGCGGCTCCAGCATCGCCCGGCACTCGAACGTCGCGCTGGTCCGGACGATCTCCGAGGCCGCCTCGAACGCGGGGCTGCCCGAGGGGACGATCCAGTTCGTGCCCCCCACCCGTGAGCTGGCCCAGGCCATGATGCGGGCCCGGGGGCAGATCGACCTGCTCATCCCGCGCGGCGGCAACGACCTGATCCAGACCATCGTCCGCGAGTCGATCGTCCCGGTGATCGAGACCGGGGTCGGGAACTGCCACGTCTACGTCGACGCGTCGGCCGACCTGGCCAAGGCCCTGGCCATCCTGGTCAACGCGAAGGTGCAGCGCCCCGGCGTCTGCAACGCCGCCGAGTCGTTCCTGGTCCACCGCGACGTCGCGGACGAGTTCGTCCCCAAGGCCCTCGCCGCGCTCGCGGAGAACGGCGTCGAGGTCCGCGGCGACCCCGCGATCGCGGCCTACTCCGACGGCGTCGTCGCCGCCACCGACGAGGACCACCGGACCGAGTTCCTGGACCTGGTGATCTCCGCGAAGGTGGTGGGATCGGTCGACGAGGCAGTCGACCACATCAACGC
>JBBDTT010000022.1:0-12104 GCA_040904285.1 Actinomycetota bacterium | reverse complement strand
GGGCGCGCGACGCGGATCCGCAAGCGCACGAGCCACATCACGGTGGTCGTGGAATCGATCGGAGAGGTCGTTGGGGCAGAAGGTTAATCCGTACGGATTCCGACTCGGGGTCATCTACCCGTGGAAATCCAACTGGTACGCGAAGCGCGAGTACGCGCAGCAGCTCCACGAGGACCGCCAGATCAGGGACTACATCAAGCAGGGTCTGACCCGGGCGGGGATCTCGAGCGTGGACATCGAGCGCAAGGGCGACCAGATCTGGGTCTGGATCTGGACCGCGCGCCCGGGCATCGTCATCGGCCGCAAGGGTTCCGAGGTGGATCGGATCCGCCGGGACCTCGAGCGGCTCACCGCCAAGCGCGTGGACGTCAAGGTCCAGGACATGAACGCGACGGCGACCGAGCTCAAGCCCGAGACCAACGCGCAGCTCCTGGCGCAGGGCGTGGCCGAGCAGCTCGCCGGGCGAGTGTCGTTCCGCCGGGCCATGCGCCGGGCGGTGCAGACCGCCGGCCGCGCGGGCGCGCTTGGCGTGCGGGTCCAGTGTGGCGGCCGCCTGGGCGGTGCCGAGATGAGCCGTCGCGAGTGGTACCGCGAGGGGCGGGTCCCGCTGCACACCCTCCGTGCGAAGGTCGACTACGGCTTCTCCGAGGCCAAGACGACGTTCGGCCGCATCGGCGTGAAGGTCTGGGTCTACCACGGGGACGAGATCCCGGTGGAGGAGCAGGAGACCGCCCGGGCGCGAGCCCGCGCCAAGGCTGGCATGCCCGCCCGCGGGGCGGGGGGCGCCTCGACGGGCGCGTTGATCACCTCGCCGAAGGACCTCGTCGAGCTCGAGGAGGAGCCGGCCGCGGCCGCCCCCGACCCCGCGGCCGAGGGCGCCGAAGCCGACGCCGCGCCCGAGCCGGCCCCGGCGGCAGCCGAGCCCGCGGCCGAGGCGCCCGTGGCGGAGCCCGGAGCCGACGCACCCCCGGCCCCCGAGCCCGCAGCCGAGACGCCGGCGGATCCAGTCACGGACGCCAACCCCGAGGGAAGCGAGTCGTAACCCATGCTGCAGCCGAAGAAGGTCAAGCACCGCAAGCAGCATCGCGGCCGCATGCGCGGGCAGGCGAAGGGTGGGACCGAGGTGCACTACGGCGACTTCGGGCTGGTGGCCCTCGAGCCGGGCTGGATCTCCAACCGCCAGATCGAGGCGGCGCGGATCGCGATGACGCGTCACATCCGTCGAGGCGGCAAGGTGTGGATCCGGTTGTTCCCGGACAAGCCGGTGACCAAGAAGCCGGCCGAGACCCGCATGGGTTCCGGCAAGGGCAACCCGGAGGGCTGGGTCGCGGTCGTGAAGCCCGGCCGCGTGATGTTCGAGCTGGCCGGTGTGGGGGAGACGATCGCCAGGGAGGCGATGAGCCGCGCGGCTCAGAAGCTGCCGATCAAGGCGCGGTTCGTGACGCGCCTGGGGGCGACCCACTGATGACGAAGAAGACGGCCGAGATTCGCGAGCTGCCGGACGACGAGCTCCTGTCGCGCCTCGAGAACGGCAAGGAGGAGTTGTTCAACCTGCGGTTCCAGATGGCCACCGGGCAGCTCGACAACCCGATGCGCATCAAGCAGGTCCGCCACGACATCGCACGGGTCCTCACGACCCTGCGGCAGCGCCACGCCGAGGCCGAGGTGGAGCAGGAGGTCGCGAAGGCCGAGTCCGCCGCGCTCGAGCGCTCCCGGGCCGCCCAGGCCAGCGGGGAGCTCAAGGGCACCCCCCTCGGCGAGGCCATCGCCGAGGTGCCGTCCGACGCCGAGCCGATGGCGATGGACATGGGGGCGGGCCCGGAGTTCCAGCCCCACGGCGAGGGTGAGAAGCGGCCCCGGCGACGGCTGCGCCGCCGAGGCCGCGGTGGCACAGGAGAGCCCCGAGGCCGCCGCGCCCGGCGGTACGGATGACGACGAGACCGAGGAGCACGCGAAATGACCGAGGCCGCGCAGCGAGGCGAGCGCAAGACCCGCGTGGGAGTCGTCGTGTCGGACCGGATGGAGCGGACGGTCGTCGTCCGCGTGGCCGACTCGTTGCGGCACCCGATGTACGGCAAGACGGTCCGCCGCACCTCCAAGCTGTCGGCCGACAACCCGAACGACGACGCGAAGACGGGCGACCGGGTTCGCGTGATGGAGACCCGCCCGGTCTCGAAGACCAAGCGGTGGCGCGTGGTCGAGATCGTCGAGCGGGCCAAGTGAGGGACTGACCGGACATGATCCAGCAGGAGTCGCGCTGCAAGGTCGCGGACAACACGGGGGCCCGTGAGGTCCTGTGCATCCGCGTCCTGGGCGGCTCGTCGCGGCGGTACGCGGGCGTGGGCGATGTGATCGTCGCCACCGTCAAGGACGCGCTCCCCGGCGGCGGGGTGAAGAAGGGCGAGGTCGTGAGGGCCGTCGTCGTTCGCACCGCCAAGGAGAAGCGCCGCGTGGACGGCTCCTACATCAAGTTCGACGACAACGCGGTCGTGCTGATCAACGACCAGCGCAACCCGCGGGGGACGCGGATCTTCGGTCCGGTCGCCCGTGAGCTGAGGGAGAAGCGGTTCATGAAGATCATCAGCCTGGCGCCGGAGGTGCTCTGAGCATGGCCCACACGGCAAGGACCGTCTCGATCAAGAAGGGTGACGAGGTCGTGGTCGTCACCGGCAAGGACCGCGGCCGAACCGGCCGCGTGGTCAACGTCCGGCCCACCGAGAACAAGGTGATGGTCGAGGGCATCGCGCGTGCCAAGAAAGCGACGCGGCCGTCGAAGAAGCGCCAGCAGGGCGGCATCATCGACATCGAGCAGTTCATCCAGCTGTCGAACGTCCAGCTGGTGTGCAAGTCCTGCGGCAAGCCGACCCGGGTGGGTCACCGCTTCGAGGACGACACCAAGGTACGGGTGTGCCGCAAGTGCGGAGCGGACCTGTGAGCGCCCAGGCGACCGTGCCGGCCCCTCGGCTCCGGGAGCGGTTCCGCGAGGAGATCCGCCCGGCCCTGCACACCGAGCGCGGGTACCGCTCGATCATGGAGGTGCCGCGGGTCGAGAAGATCGTCGTGAACATGGGGGTCGGTGAGGCGCTCCGCGACGCGAAGCTGCTCGACGCCGCGGTCGAGGACCTGCAGATCATCACCGGCCAGAAGGCCCTGGTGACGAAGGCTCGCAAGTCGATCGCCGGCTTCAAGCTCCGGGAGGGCCAGTCGATCGGCGCGAAGGTGACCCTGCGGGGGGCGCGGATGTGGGAGTTCCTCGACCGGCTGCTGTCGGTGGCCCTCCCACGGATCCGGGACTTCCGCGGGCTCGCCCTGGGGGGCTTCGACGGGCACGGGAACTACTCGCTCGGCGTGACCGAGCAGCTGATCTTCCCCGAGATCGACTACGACAAGGTCGTGCAGGTCCGGGGCATGGACATCACGGTCGTGACGACCGCACGGACCGACGAGGAATCCCTGGCCCTGCTCCGGGCCCTCGGGTTTCCGTTCCAGCGAGACGAGGGGTAAGCGGGCATGGCGAAGAAGGCGTTGGTCAACAAGGCGAACGCGCAGCCCAAGTTCCGGGTGCGCGGGTACACGCGGTGCGGCCGCTGCGGGCGGGCTCGCGCGGTGTATCGCAAGTTCAACCTCTGCCGGATCTGCCTGCGCGAGATGGCGCACGCCGGCGAGGTCCCCGGCATCACGAAGGCGAGTTGGTGAGGCGACCATGACGATGACCGACCCGATCGCCGACATGCTGGCCCGGCTCCGCAACGCCTCGATGGCGGGCAAGGAGCAGGTCGCCATGCCGGCGTCCAAGGTGAAGGAGGAGGTCGCGAAGATCCTCGAGCGTGAGGGCTTCGTCGAGGGCTACGCGATCGAGGGCGACGTGAAGCGGACCCTCACCGTGAAGCTCAAGTACGGCCCGCAGCGCGAGAAGACGATCTCCGGGCTGAAGCGGATCTCCACGCCGGGTCGGCGGGTCTACGTGGGCCACGACAAGCTTCCCCGCGTCCAGGGCGGCCTGGGCGTCGCGATCATCTCGACGTCCCGGGGGATGCTGTCCGACCGCCAGGCGAAGAAGGCCGGCGTCGGCGGCGAGATCCTGGCGTACATCTGGTAGGCGAAGGAGCGAGACGTTGAGTCGAATCGGACGCGCACCGATCGAGATCCCGGGCGGGGTCGAGGTCGCCATCGAGGAGGGCACCGTACGGGTGAAGGGCCCGCGCGGCAGCCTGACCCAGCGGGTCTCGACCGACATGCGCATCGTTCACGAGGAGGGCGTGGTCCGCGTCGAGCGTCCGAGCGACGAGCGCCAGCACCGGTCCCTCCATGGCCTGACGCGTTCCCTGATCGCCAACATGATCGAGGGCGTCACGAAGGGATACGAGAAGAACCTCGAGATCGTCGGGGTGGGCTACCGCGTCGCGCTGAAGGGAAAGGACCTGGAGATCGCGGTCGGGTATTCCCATCTGGTCCCGTTCTCGGCCCCGGAGGGGATCGAGTTCGAGGTCCCCGCTCCGAACCGGATCACCGTGCGCGGCAACGACAAGCAGCAGGTGGGCGAGGTCGCCGCGAAGATCCGCAAGATCCGCAAGCCCGAGCCGTACAAGGGCAAGGGCATCCGCTACGAGGGCGAGTACGTCCGCAAGAAGGCCGGCAAGGCCGCGAAGGGAACCGCCTGATGGCCAGGGTCACGCGCACGCAGGCCAACGATCGCCGGCGCCGGCGCGTCCGCAAGAAGGTGGCCGGCAGCCCGGATCGTCCGCGGCTGTCGGTGTTCCGTTCGAACCGCCATATCTACGCCCAGCTCGTGGACGACCAGAGCGGCCGCACGGTCGCTGCCGCGTCCGACGCCGAGACCACGATCTCGAACGGCAAGAAGGGCGACCGGGCGAAGGCCGTCGGCACGCTCCTGGCCCAGCGCGCGAAGGAGGCCGGCGTGGACCGCGCCGTCTTCGACCGCGGAGGCCGCCTGTATCACGGCCGCGTGGCCGCCCTCGCTGAGGGCGCCCGAGAAGGAGGACTGAAGATTTGAGGCGCTACGACAACCAGGACCGCAGCCCGTTCGAGGAGCGGGTGGTCGCGATCAATCGCGTCGCCAAGGTCGTCAAGGGCGGCCGCCGCTTCTCGTTCACGGCGCTCGTGGTCGTGGGCGACGGCGCCGGCCGCGTCGGGATCGGCTACGGCAAGGCCAAGGAGGTCCCGGCCGCCATCAACAAGGGCGTCGAGATCGCCAAGAAGAAGATGTTCGAGGTCCCGATGATGGGCAGCACGATCCCGCACGAGATCACGGGCAAGGCGGCGGGCGGCGTCGTGCTGCTGAAGCCGGCCTCTCCCGGTACCGGCGTCATCGCGGGTGGCCCGGTGCGCGCCGTCGTCGAGGCCGCGGGCATCCGCGACATCCTGTCGAAGTCGATGGGATCGTCGAACGCGATCAACATCGTCCACGCCACCGTCGCCGGGCTCACCGGCCTGCGTCTGCCCAAGGACGTGGCGGCGCTGCGCGGGAAGGACGTCCGCGAGATCGCCCCGCGTCCCATGCTCGAGGCGATCGCCGAGGCCGAGGCCCGTCAGGAGGCCAAGCGGCAGCAGGACGCCGAGGCGGGGGTCGGGTCCTGATGGCTCGGCTCAAGATCACGCAGGTCCGGTCGGTGATCCACCGGCCGCAGCCGCAGAAGGACACCGTCCGGGCCCTGGGGCTCAAGCGGATCCGGCACACCGTCGTGAAGGAGGACCGCCCGGAGATCCGGGGCATGGTCGACAAGGTCCGTCACCTCGTCACCGTCGAGGAGGTCGAGTCGTGAAGCTCCACCATCTGAAGCCGGCGCCGGGCTCCAAGCGCCCCAGGCGGCGCGTGGGACGGGGCATCGCGGCGGGCCAGGGCAAGACCGCGGGGCGCGGGACGAAGGGCTACCTCGCCCGCAACAACTCCAAGCAGGGCTTCGAGGGCGGGCAGATGCCCCTGACCCGGCGCGTGCCCAAGTGGCGCGGCTTCACGAACCCCAACAAGGAGGAGTGGGCGGTCGTGAACGTCGAGCGCCTCGCCGCCTTCGAAAAGGGCGCTCGGGTGGGCGTCGAGGAGCTCCGGTCGAAGGGCCTCGTCCGCCGCAAGCTCCCCGTCAAGGTGCTGGGACGGGGCGCCCTGGACGTCGCGCTGACGGTGCAGGCACACGCGTTCTCCGCCTCCGCTCGGCAGAAGATCGAGCAGGCGGGCGGGACCGTGGAGCTGATCTGAGTTCGCTAGACTGAGCCCCTTCTTCCTGGGAGACCGCCGTGCTGCGAGCGTTCATCAACGCCTTCAAGATCCCGGACCTTCGCAAGAAGATCCTGTTCACGCTCGTGATCATCGCGGTGTACCGGCTCGGGTCCCACGTTCCCGTGCCGAACATCGAGCTCGAGGTCCTGCGGGCCCAGATCGAGGGCCAGCAGAACCAGGGCGTGCTGCAGTTCATCAACCTGTTCTCGGGGGGCGCGCTCACCAGGTTCGCGGTGTTCGCGCTGGGGATCATGCCGTACATCACCAGCTCGATCATCATGCAGCTGCTCGGCGTGGTGATCCCCAAGCTGGAGCAGTGGCAGAAGCAGGGTGAGGCGGGCGTCCGCAAGATCACCCAGTGGACGCGCTACATGACGGTCACCCTCGCCCTGCTGCAGGCCACGGGCCTGGTGTTCCTGTTCAACAACAACCCCGACCCGGCTCAGCGCATCATCAAGCCGGAGAACTTCACGGCCCCGCGCATCGCGCTCGTCGTGATGACCCTGACGGCGGGCACCGCGATGATCATGTGGCTCGGCGAGCTGGTCACCCAGCGCGGGATCGGCAACGGCATGTCCATCCTGATCTTCACCAGCGTGATCTCGACGCTTCCCGCCGAGGGCACGGCGCTGCTGCGGTCCTCGAGCCCCGGCGTCTTCTACTTCATCCTCGGACTCGCGCTGCTCACCATCGTGGCGGTGGTGTTCATGGAACAGGGGCAGCGCCGGATCCCGGTCCAGTACGCGAAACGGGTGGTGGGGCGAAAGATGTACGGCGGCGGCTCGACCTACATACCGCTGAAGGTGAACCAGGCCGGCGTCATCCCGATCATCTTCGCGTCCTCGGTGCTGTACTTCCCGGCGCTGCTCCAGAACGTGATCCACTGGCAGCCGTTCCAGAACTTCGTGGAGCGCTACCTCGCGAACCCGGCGAGCTTCGTGTACATGGCGATCTACGGCATCCTGGTGGTGTTCTTCGCGTACTTCTACACGGCGATCTCGTTCAACCCGGTGGACACCGCCGACAACATCCGCAAGTACGGCGGGTTCATCCCCGGCATCCGTCCCGGACGGCCGACCGCCGAGTACCTCGACCACATCCTGACCCGGATCACCCTGCCCGGCTCGCTGTTCCTGGCGATGGTCGCGCTCCTGCCCTCCATCGCGCTCGCGATCTTCGCGGCGCAGCAGTTCCCGTTCGGGGGGACCTCGATCCTGATCACGGTCGGCGTCGCCCTCGAGACCATGAAGCAGCTCGAGTCCCAGCTCATGATGCGGCACTACGAGGGCTTCTTGCGATGAGACTCGTGCTCCTCGGCCCGCCCGGGGCGGGCAAGGGGACCCAGGCGCACCGGCTGGCGGACCGCTTCGGCGTGGCCCTGATCGCGACCGGCGACATCATCCGGGCCAACCTCCGCGACAGCACGCCGCTCGGACTGGAGGCGCAGCGGTACATGGACGCGGGCGACCTCGTCCCCGACGACGTCGTCGTGAAGATGGTCCTCGCCCGGCTGGACGAGCCGGACGCCCAGGACGGATTCATCCTCGACGGGTTCCCCCGGACCCTTCCCCAGGCCGAGGCCCTCGAGCTGGAGCTGGCCGACTCGGGCCGGCCGCTCTCCGCCGCCCTCAAGTTCGTGATCCCGGACGACCTCTCGATCGCCCGCCTCCTGGGCCGGAGGACGTGCGCGGCCTGCCAGCGGACGTATCCGGTCGACGACTCGTGCACGCGCGTCCCCGGGGTCTGCGACTACTGCGGGGGCGAGCTGGTGCACCGAAGCGACGACGGGGAGGCGACCGTGCGCCACCGTCTCGAGGTGTACCACCGCGACACCGAGCCCCTCGAGCTGTACTTCGTCGAGCGCGGGCTGCTGCACACGGTCGACGCGGTGGGCGAGCTCGACGACGTCACGGAGCGGGCCGTCGCGGCCATCGAGGAGAACGGGTTCGCCCGCCGGGACGAGGCGCCCGAACCGGTGTGATCATCTACAAGTCCCCTGCCGAGATCGAACGGCTCCGCCGGGCGGGGCGCATCACCGCCGCCACCATCGAGCGCCTCCTTCCCGAGGTGAAGCCCGGCGTCACCACGAAGAAGCTGGACGCCATCGCCGAGGCCCACATCCGCCGCGAGGGAGCCACGCCGTCGTTCAAGGGCTACCGCGGGTTCCCGGCAAGCATCTGCACCTCGATCAACGAGCAGGTCGTCCACGGCATCCCCGGCAGGCGCCGGCTGGAGGAGGGCGACCTCCTGTCCCTCGACGTGGGCGCGATCTGGGAGGGCTACCACGGCGACTCGGCGGTGACCGTGTTCGTCGGTGATCCGCCGAACGGGGAGGCCGAGAAGCTCGTCCGCGTGACCGAGGAGTCCCTCGAGGCGGGCATCTCGATGATCCGCGCGGGCAACCATCTCTCCGACATCGGTCACGCCGTCCAGCAGGTGGTCGAGGGGGCCGGGTTCGCCGTCGTCCGCGAGTACGTCGGGCACGGTATCGGCCGCAACCTGCACGAGGATCCGCAGATCCCCAACTTCGGCCCCCCCGCCCGGGGGCCAGAGATCCGCCCCGGCCTGGTCGTCGCCGTCGAGCCGATGGTGATCATGGGCGACTGGCAGACCCGCGTGCTGGCCGACGACTGGACCGTCGTGAGCGCCGACGGCGGCCTCGCCGCGCACTTCGAGCACACCATCGCCGTCACCGACGACGGTCCCGAGGTCCTCACGGCCCGTTCCGCCTGATCCCGGTCGTACCCTGGAGTCGTGAACCGGATCCGGCCGGGCGCCCGCGGGACGCTGGTCTTCGACGGCGACTGCGCCTTCTGCAGCTCCAGCGCGCGATTCGTGCGGGGCCTGACCGGCCCGAGCGTGCGCGTCGTGCCCTACCAGCGCGCCGACCTCGTCGACCTCGGCCTGACCCGCGAACAGGGCGCCGAGGCCGTCTGGTTCGTCCATCCGGGAGGCCGCAAGGAGCGCGGCCACCGGGCGATCGCGGCCGCGCTGAACGTCGCCGGCGGCATCTGGCGCCCCCTGGGCTCGGCCCTCGAGGCCCGGTCAGTGTCGCCGATCGCCTCCCGTCTGTATGACTGGGTCGCGCGCAATCGTCACCGCTTGCCCGGAGGGACCCCGGAGTGCGGTCTTCCATCCGGCCAGCTGCGATGAGCAAGAGCAGGACGACCGGGCGAGCTGCCCTGATCGGCACCATCTTGATGCTGGGTCTAGCCGTCCTCTGGTCGCGCACCCCCGCATATCTCGACGTGGGTCGCGAGGCGGTCGTCCGGCTGCAACTCGTCCCGATCCCGGAAGGCCCCCACTCGCGGCCGTTCTCCCTCCATTCCCAGCCGGGATCACTCCCGCTGTCCCTGGTCCAGGATCAGATCCCCCCCCGGCTGCCGCGTCCCCTCGCTCAGGGGTTCAGCTGCAGGTTCGGGGGGAACGTCGAGGTCGGGCTGGAGGACGGCAGAACGCTCCGGTATGGGCCCTGCCGGCGACCGGCCGAGATCGAGCGTCTCCGTCAGGCCATGCTGAGGGCATTCGACGAGCACGGCTGAGCACGCCGGGTGGACGCCTGAGAACGGTCGCCGTATACTTTCCGTTTGGCCCTGGGGCCACCGGCCTCGGGGTTTTCTGTCGGAATCCCTGAGCCGGAACGGAGTTGGTCGCCGCACGTGGCGAAGAAGGATGCGATCGAGGTCGAGGGCACGGTGGTCGAGCCCCTGCCCAACGCGATGTTCCGCGTTGAGCTGGAGAACGGTCACAAGGTCCTCACCCACATCTCGGGAAAGATGCGGATGAACTACATCCGGATCCTCCCCGGGGATCGGGTGCTCGTCGAGCTCTCGCCGTACGACCTCACGCGCGGGCGAATCATCTACCGGTACCGATAGGAGTCGAGCGATGAAGGTCAGGCCGTCCGTGAAGCCGATGTGCGAGAAGTGCAAGGTCGTGCGTCGCCGCGGCCGGGTGGTCATCATCTGCTCGAACCCCCGTCACAAGCAGCGACAGGGCTAGGAGGCACACGAGTGGCACGGATCGCCGGCGTCGACCTCCCCCGCGACAAGCGGGTGGACGTCGCGCTTCGCTACATCTACGGGATCGGCCCGACCAAGTCGCGGCAGGCCGTGGAGGGAGCGAAGATCGCGGACGGGACCAAGGTCCGGGACCTGTCCGAGGACGAGGTCATCCGGATCCGCGAGTGGATCGACCGCAACTACAAGGTCGAGGGCGACCTGCGCCGCGACGTCGCGCAGGACATCAAGCGCAAGATCGAGATCGGCTCCTACCAGGGCATCCGCCACCGCCGCTCGCTGCCGGTGCGGGGCCAGCGGACACACACCAACGCCCGCACACGCAAGGGTCCGAAGAAGACCGTCGGCGTGAAGCGGAAGAAGGGCAAGTAGCACATGGCGAAGCCGAAGGCGAAGAAGGCCCGGAAGAGGGAGAAGAAGAACATCTCCCACGGCCAGGCCCACATCAAGTCCACGTTCAACAACACGATCGTCACGATCACCGACCAGTCGGGGAACACGCTGTCGTGGGCGAGCGCCGGCAACGTCGGGTTCAAGGGCTCCCGCAAGTCCACCCCGTTCGCCGCTCAGCTCGCGGCCGAGGCGGCCGCCCGCCGGGCCCAGGAACACGGCGTGGTCAAGGTCGACGTCTTCGTGAAGGGCCCGGGCTCGGGACGCGAGACCGCGATCCGTTCCCTGGCCGCCGCCGGCCTCGAGGTCGTCGGCATCCAGGACGTCACCCCGGTGCCCCACAACGGCTGCCGCCCCCGGAAGCGCAGGCGCGTCTAGTGGCCCGCTACACCGGACCCGACTGCCGCCTGTGCCGGCGCGAGCGCGAGAAGCTCTACCTGAAGGGCCGGCGGTGCGAGTCGCCGAAGTGTGCCATCGAGCGACGCCCGTACCCTCCGGGCGAGCACGGCCGGGGCCGCATCAAGGAGTCGGAGTACCTGATGCAGCTCCGCGAGAAGCAGAAGGCCCGCCGCATCTACGGCATCCTCGAGAAGCAGTTCCGCAACTACTACGCCACGGCCGCACGCCAGCCGGGCGTCACCGGTGAGAACCTGCTGCGGCTGCTCGAGATGCGTCTGGACAACGTCGTGTACCGCTCGGGCTTCGCGAACAGCCGCGACCAGGCCCGCCAGCTGGTGCGGCACAAGCACTTCCAGGTCAACGGCCGGACGCTCAACGTGCCGTCGGCGCGGGTCCGCCCCGGCGACAAGGTCGAGGTCCGCCAGAAGTCGCGCAACCTCATCGTGATCCACGACTCCGTCGAGTCCAGCGAGAATCGGATGATCCCGGCGTGGATGGACGTGGACCGCGGCGCGCTCGCGATCACGGTCACCGAGGCGCCTCAGCGGACCGCCATCGACACCAAGCTGCAGGAGCAGCTGATCGTCGAGCTCTACTCCAAGTAGGGCCCTTTCGAAGGAACCCGCGGCGGGTGTCCGCCGGCGGGAGGCAGCAACCGCCGGGTAGAAACGGATGATCCCCGGCAGGAGGTAGATGCACGTGCTGATCGTCGCAAGGCCATACATCGAGGAGGAAACCCTCACCCCGACCCGCTCGAGGTTCGCCGTCGAGCCGCTCGAGCCGGGCTTCGGCTACACCCTGGGCAACGCGCTTCGCCGGACGCTGCTGTCGAGCATCCCGGGCGCGTCCGTCACCAGCGTCCGGATCGAGGGAGTCCTGCACGAGTTCGCCACCATCCCCAAGGTCACCGAGGACGTCACCGACATCATCCTGAACCTCAAGGGGCTGGTGCTCCGTTCCGAGCTCGACGAGCCCACCACCGTGTACCTGCGGGCCAAGGGGCCGGCGGACGTCACCGCGAGCGACATCGCCCCGCCCGCCGGGATCGAGGTCCTGAACCC
>JBBDTT010000021.1:0-12245 GCA_040904285.1 Actinomycetota bacterium | reverse complement strand
AGGAGCTTCCCGAATGGCAGGCGCCGGCGGGAGACGGCGAAGCGCAGGCGCGCGGCCAGTCGAGGATCGTAGGGGCGCCACGCGTAGCGCGCGGTCGCCTCGAACGTCTGCAGCACGGGGAGCACGAGCTCGGCGTCGGGCGGATCGTCCAGGTCGATCGAGGCCAGCAGCCGGGCCATCTCGGTCTCGCGATCCGCGAACAGGACCTCGGCGGCCTCGTACGGCTGGAGCGCGAACAGGTCCGGCGGTTCGGGACCCACCGGCGCCAGGCCGATGGGATCGAGCAGCACCATCGCCGCCAGACGGTCCGGCCGCAGGATGGCGAGCTGGGCGGCCACCCACCCTCCCAGCGAGGACCCGACCACGGCCACGCGCTCCAGGCCGAGGGCGTCGAGCAGGTCGACGCAGTGCAGCGCGAGGTCCTCGGGCGTGCGGATCCACTCCGGGCGGGTCGAGTCCCAGTAGCCGGGATGGGCCGGGACGATGACCTCGTATCCGTGCCCGGCGAGGTCGGCGTGGAAGTCGATCCAGTAACCCTCGCCCAGCTCTCCGTGCAGGTACAGGACCGGGGGCCCCGCGCCCCCGCGCTCGAGCTGCACGAGCCGGTCCGGCAGCTCGAGCCGTGTCCGCGTGGCGGTGATCGCGCTCACGCCGTCTCGCCTCCGAACTCCCCGCGCAGGAACGGCAGCACGTCGGAGGCGAAGCGCTCCATGTTCGCGCGGGTCAGGTCCGCCGGCAGCGAGCCCAGGTGCAGCAGCGCGAGGAGGTTGCCCACCCCCAGGCGGCGGATGTGCGTGGCCAGCTTGTCGCGCACCGTCGCGGCGCTGCCCACGATCGCGTACGCGCCGGCCTCGATCCCCTCCCAGTCCTTGACCTCGCTCATGAAGCCGCGACGGGCCTCGAGGATCCGGGCGAACGACTGAGCGCTGGTGTAGCCGGGGGGGACGATCGTGATGCCCTTCAGGAGCCGGCGCGCGAAGTACCACAGGTGCTCCTCGTACTCCTCGCGGGCCGACGCGTCGGTCTCGCCGACGTAGACCGGCACCAGCCAGCCCGTCTGGTCCGGCGAGGGCGTGTAGCCGTGGCGCTCCTCGGCCACCCGGCGGAACGTCTCGAAGTTCCGTTCGAACGCGGAGATGTGGAAGTACGGGATGCCCATGTAGGACCACCGGCGCTCGGCGACCAGCTCGATGGTCTCGATCGAGCCGATCCCCGGGACCCAGATCGGCGGGTGCGGCTGCTGTAGCGGCTTCGGCCACGGGTTCACGTAGCGCAGACGGAAGTGCTCACCGACGTGCTCGAACGGCCCGTCCTCGGTCCAGGCGCGGACGATCAGGTCGAGGGCCTCGCGGAACCGGGAGCGGGCATCGGTTGGGTTGATCGAGAACGAGTAGTACTCCGGGCCGCCGCCCACCACCATGCCCGCGATCAGCCGGCCGCCGGACACCACGTCGATGATCGCCAGCTCCTCGGCCACGCGCGTCGGCGGGTCGTACAGGGGCAGCGCGTTGCCGATCACCGCGATCTTGATGCGCTCGGTGCGCCGGGCGAGCGCCATCGCGAACAGGTTGGGCGAGGGCATCAGCCCGTAGGCGTTCTGGTGATGTTCGTTGACGCACACGCCGTCGAACCCGAGCGGCTCGGCCAGCTCGAGCTCGTCCAGATAGCGGTTGTAGAGCTCGTGCCCGAGCGCCGGATCGAAGTGCTTGTTCGACAGCCACACCCAGGCCGAGTCGTGCCGGGTCTCGACGTTCTCCGGCAAGGCCGGGTACGGCATGAGATGGAACGAGAACACGCGCACGAGCCGGGATTCTGACACCGGCCGGCGCTCGCGGCCGCCGCCGCAGCGTGTTGCAACTGCAACGCGCGTCCCCTAGACTGCCGCGCGTGGCGCTCACCGCCGAGCAGGCCCTCGCCGCCCTTCGGACCCGCGGTCTGCGCATGACGCCGCAGCGGCAGGCCATCGTCGCCGAGATCATGCGATCCGAGGGCCACATCGCCCCCCAGTCCATCGCCCGGCGCGTGAAGCAGCGCATGCCCGGAGTCAACGCCTCCACGATCTACCGGACGCTGGACCTCCTGGAGGACCTGGGCATGGTGTCGCACGCGCACCTGGAGGGCGGCCCCGAGTACCACCGCGCGGGGGAGGCCGGGCACATCCACCTGATGTGCTCGAACTGCGAGGCGGACGACGAGCTGTCGATCGCCGAGGCCGAGCGGTTCCGGCGGCTCATCCAGCGTCACAACGGCTTCGATCCCGACCTCGCGCACTTCGCGATCTCGGGCCTGTGCGCCGATTGCCGGCGCGCCGCGGGCTGAGCTACGCGCCCAGGGCCGAGCGCAGCTCCGCGATCTGCTCGAGGCTGATCCCGAGCTGCTGCGCGAGCAGCGCCCCGTCGTACCAGATGTGCTCGCCGAGCATCAGCCCGTCACGGAACGGGATGTAGGAGGCGAACTTCATCGTCGCGCGCTTGCCCGTCGGCTCGATCATCATGAACGGCCCGTCGAGGGTGCCGGTGAAGCTGCCCTCCTCGTACAGGAAGTCCTCCCCCGCCACGAGCAGCTCCCGCTCCGCGGCGAAGTCGGGAAACGCCACCCACGTGGCGGCGTACTGGAGCATCACGCCCTGGCGGCCCTCGAACCGGGCGCCGAGCGGGACGTTCACGTAGTACCCGTCCTCGACGTACGTGGCCGCAGCGGCCTCCGCGTCGTGCGCGTTCTCCGCCGCCTCGTGCCGGTCGAAGACCTCGACCATCTCGTCCTTCGTCACGGATCCCCCCCTCGCGGTCGTCATGCGCCTGGCTGGGATCGCAGTCTCCCGGCTCCTTCCCGTCCGAGCAACTCGCTGCACCGATGTTCAGTTGCAACACGTTGCGAGAGTCGTTTGAATGGGAGCCATGCGCGCGCTTGCGGCTGCCGGCGGGTTCAGCTTCGGTCTGCTGGGATCGGCGCTGCTGTTCGGTCTCCGACACGGCATCGACTGGGACCACATCGCGGCGATCACCGACATCACCAGCTCCCAGGAGGACCGCCGGAGCTCCATGGTGTTCGGCACCCTGTACGCGGTCGGCCACGCCCTCGTCGTCTTCCTCCTCGGCGTGGTGGCCATCCTCATCGGGGAGCGCCTGCCGGCCGGCGTCGACGAAGCCATGACCCGAGTCGTCGGTGTGACCCTCCTGCTCCTCGGGGTGTACGTGATCGTGTCCCTGATCCGCCACGGACGCGACTTCCGGCTGCGCAGCCGCTGGATGCTCGTCTTCGCCGGCGTGCGCCGGGCCGCCCGCTGGACCCGCCGAAGCCGGACCGCCTCCCGCGGCGGGGCGGCCCCCGACGCCGTGGCGGAGACCGAACCGCAGACCTGGCACCACGGCCATCACGGCCGCCCCGGACACCACCACCACGACCGGCCCGAGGACGACGATCTCTTCGTGAACTACGGCCGCGGCACCGCCTTCGGCGTCGGGATGATCCACGGGGTCGGCGCGGAGACGCCCACCCAGGTCCTGATCTTCCTGGCCGCCGCGGGCGCCGGCGGGGTGAGCCTCGGCCTCCTGGTCCTGGCCTGCTTCATCGTGGGGCTCCTCGTGTCGAACTCCGTCATCACCGTCGGGTCGGCCGTGGGGTTCCTGCGGGCGTCGCGGAACTTCGCCGTGTACGCCTCCGTCGCCGTGGTGACCGCGGCGTTCAGCCTGGTCGTGGGCACGCTGTTCGTGCTGGGCAAGGACTCGGTGCTCCCGGCGTTCTTCGGCGGATGACCGGCGACGTCCACGAGCGGCTCAGGGCGTTCTGGGACGCGGACGCGGCCACCTACGACCGCTCGCCCGGGCACGCGGTGGCCGACGCGGCCGAGACCGGGGCGTGGACGCGGGCCTTCGCCCGGCTCCTCCCCCCGCCGCCGTCCCGGATCCTCGACGTGGGAGCCGGGACGGGGGCGATGAGCCTGCTCGCGGCCGAGCTCGGCCACATGGTGACGGCCCTCGACCTGTCGCCCTCGATGCTGGAGGGGGCGCGGGACAAGGCCCTCGCGCGCGGACTGTCCGTGGAGATCCTGGTGGGCCCCGCGCACGAGCCGCCCCCCGGACCGTTCGACGCCGTCATCGAGCGGCACCTGGTGTGGACCCTGCCGGACCCCGTGGCCACGCTCCGAGCGTGGCGCGAGGTCGCGCCCCGAGCGGTGCTCCTGGAGGGACTGTGGGGCCGGGCCGGTGCGCTCCACGGGATGCGCCGCCGCGCCCTCGACCTGGTTCGCCGAGCCTACGGCGTGCCCGACGACCATCACGCCGAGTACGACACGGACCTGCGCGCCGCCCTTCCGTTCGGCCGCGGGCTGACCCCCGAGGCGCTGGTCGAGGCGGCTGCGCGCGCCGGGTGGCGCCGCTTCCGGGTCGATCGCCTGCAGGAGGTCGAGGCCGCCCGGCGGGGTTCCGCACGTTGGCCGCTCGGGCCGCTGGAGGCGATCCCGAGGTTCGCGCTCTCCCTCGAGCGGTAACCCGGGGGTTGGGGCGGTCGTCGCGTTCAACGCGCAGCTGCTCCGCCGCGACCCCCGCCTCCGCCCGGCTCAGCCCACGAGCGACAGCTCCATCTCGGCGGCCGACAGCTCCGATCCCTCGCGGAGCGGTTCGCGCCTCCCGGTCGTCTCGAAGCCGAACCCGAGGTAGAGGGCCTCGGCCGGGGCGTTGCCCTCGGTCACCGACAGGTGCAGCCCTCGGACGCCCGGCACCTCGCGGGCCCACGCAACGAGCGCGTCGAGCATCGCCCCGCCCGCCCCCGAGCCGCGCCGCCGCGGGTCCACCCACATCCCCCAGACGACGGCCGCGCCGCCGGGCTGCGGGACGAACGCGCCGGCCATGCCGAAGAGCCCGGCCGGATCGCTCGCGACGACGATCGAGTCCGACTCCCCCGCCGCACCCCGGCGGGCGAGATCACGCCACCGCTCATCCGGCTGCGCCCGCTCGTCGTCGAGGAGCGAGGAGAACGCATCCGGGCTGTCCTCCAGCGCGCGCAGCCGCAGGTCCCGCAGGGCCGCCCACTCGTCCGCCCGGATGCCGCGGATCTCCAACGCTAGAAGCGGGGGGTCTCGACGTACTCGCCGAACACGTCGCGCAGGGCGCCGACGATCTCGCCCTCGGTGGCGTAGGCCCTCGCGCAGTCGACCAGGAGCGGGATCAGGTTCTCCTCGGTCGCGGCGGCGCGCTTCAGGTTCTGGAGCGAGGCCTCGACCTGCCCGCCGTCGCGGCCCGAGCGCATCTCCCGCACGGCGTCGACCTGCGTGCCCTCGGTCCGGGGATCGATCTTCAGCGTGTCGAGCACGTCGTCGTCGTCCGTTACGAACTCGTTCACGCCCACCTTCACCAACCGGCCCTTCTCGTAGAGCATCTGCTCGCGAAAGGCGGCGTCGGCGATCTCGGACTGGAACCAGCCTCGTTCGATGCCCACCAGCACGCCCTCGAGGATCGAGCCCTTGCCCATGCGGTCGATCTCCGCGAAGTACTCCTCGGCGTGGTCCTCGATGCGGTCGGTGAGCGCCTCGACGAAGTACGAGCCGCCCAGGGGGTCGATCACGTTCGCCACGCCGGTCTCGTGGGCGATGATCTGCTGCGTCCGCAGCGCGATCTGGGCCGCCTTCTCCGTGGGCAGCGCGAGGACCTCGTCCAGCGCGTTGGTGTGGAGCGACTGCGTGCCGCCGAGCACCCCGGCCAGGGCCTCGATCGCCGTGCGCACGATGTTGTTCTCGGGCTGTTGCGCCGTCAGCGAGCAGCCCGCGGTCTGCGTGTGGAACCGCAGCCGCCACGACCGCTCGTCGGTGGCGCCGTACCGCCCGCGCATCCACCGGGCCCAGATCCGGCGCGCCGCGCGATACTTCGCGATCTCCTCGAAGAAGTCCATGTGCGCGTTGAAGAAGAAGGACAGCCCCTGGGAGAAGTGGTCGACGTCCAGGCCGCGGTCGAGGCCGAGCTCGACGTAGGCGAACCCGTCGGCGAGGGTGAACGCCAGCTCCTGGGCCGCGGTCGAGCCGGCCTCGCGGATGTGGTACCCGCTCACGCTGATGGGGTGGAACTTGGGGACCTCGCTCGCGCAGAACTCGATGAGGTCACCGATCAGGCGCAGGTGAGGACGGGGCGGGAAGATCCACTCCTTCTGCGCGATGTACTCCTTCAGGATGTCCGTCTGGAGGGTCCCGTCGAGGGCGCTCCACGCCACGCCCTGGCGCTCGGCCGCGGCCAGGAAGAACGCGAACAGGATCGTGGCCGGCCCCGAGATCGTCATCGAAGTGGTGATCTCGTCGAGCGGGATCCCGTCGAACAGCGCCTCGAAGTCGGCCAGCGAGTCGGTGGCCACGCCGCAGCGTCCGACCTCGCCCTCGCTCCTCGGGTCGTCGGAGTCCCGGCCCATGAGTGTGGGCATGTCGAAGGCCACCGAGAGCCCGCCCTGGCCCTTCGAGAGAAGGAACTTGTAGCGGGCGTTCGTCTCCTTCGCGGACCCGAACCCGGCGAACTGGCGCATCGTCCACAGCCGGCCCCGGTACATCGAGTGGTACACGCCGCGGGTCATCGGATAGTGGCCCGGGTAGCCCAGGTCGCGGTCGTAGTCGTGGTTTTTGAGGTGGTCGGGCGTGTACAGGGCCTCGAGCGGCTCGCCCGACAGCGTCTCGAAGTCGGCGTCGCGCTCGCCGGCCTTCACGTAGTGGTCGCGCCAGCGCGCATGCTCCTCGCGGAAGTCCTCACTCACACTCGGAGCGTACTCCAGGCGGCGGCTCGCTCAGGTCGTGCCCAGGGACTCGACCAGGCGGTCGGCGGCCTCGTACGGATCGATGCGCCGCGACGCGACGTCGTCCGCGAGGCTCGACAGCTCGCCCTCCAGGAGGGTCGCGACGCGGCGGCGCAGCCGGAGCGCCACCATGTCCTCGATCTCCTCCGCCAGGCGCTGCCGCCGCTTCGCGTCCAGGCCTCCGCTCGCGTCGAGGTGCTTGCGGTGCGACTGGATGGCCTCCCACAGGTCGTCGGTGCCCTCCCCCGTCGTGGCCGAGGCCCGCACCACCGGCGGCCGCCACTCGAGGTCCGGACCCATCTTGATCATCACCTCGAGGTCCCTGACCGCCTCGCCGGCCCCCTCACGGTCCGCCTTGTTCACGACGAACACGTCGGCGATCTCGAGGATGCCGGCCTTGCTCACCTGGACGGAGTCTCCCCACCCGGGAGAGACGACGACGAGCGTGGTGTCCGCGGCGCTCGCCACCTGCACCTCGGCCTGGCCGACCCCCACGGTCTCCACAAAGATCACGTCCTTGCCCGCCGCGTCCAGGATCCGGATCGCCTCCGGCGCGGCCAGGGCCATTCCTCCCAGGTGGCCTCGCGTGGCCATCGACCGGATGAAGACCTCCGGGTCCGTGGCGTGGGTCTGCATGCGGAGACGATCGCCGAGGAGCGCGCCGCCGGTGAACGGCGACGTGGGATCGATCGCCAGGACGGCGACGGAGCGGTCGCGCTGGCGTGCGGCGCGGACCAGCTGCTCGGCCAGGCTCGACTTCCCGACCCCGGGCGAGCCGGTCAGGCCCACGGTGTGGGCGCGCCCCGTCAAGGCGAACAGACCGCGGGAGAGCTCGGGAAGGTCGGGCGCGTCGTCCTCGACCATGGAGATCGCGCGTGCGATGGCCCGGCGGTCTCCGGCCAGGACCCGTTCGACCATGGCGGCCACGTCCACGCGGACCAGCCTACGGTGCCACCGACAGCAGGCGCTGGACGCGGGTTAGGGTCGGGAGTCGCAGGAACATCCCCTTCACGCGAAGCCGGCCCCGGATGAGGCTCCCCATCACCCTGCGGCCGTCGGCCGTCAGGGGATCCGGGAGGCCCAGCCGGAGGGGCACGGCGGTCAGCGCGATCAGGTCCTCGGAGTTGGTTCGGATCACCAGGTCGTGGGTGCCGCCCACCAGCCCGTTGGCGATGGTCACCCGCCCGGGGGCGAGCCGCAGCGTGACCGCGACCGCCGAGTCCTCGGCGATCAGGCCCACCACGGAGGGCTTCAGGAGGGCCTCCCGGTCCGGATGGGACACGAGGTTGGCCTCGATCAGGCCCCCCAGCATCGACGCGAGGCCGGAGGGTTCGTCATCGAGATACTCGACCTTGACCGTCACGGGCACCTCCGCCTCTTACGGTTTCAGGAGGACCTTCGTCGCCTCCCGCGCGTCGAACATCCGGTAGCCCTCGACCGCCTCGTCGAGGGGCAGCGTGTGGGAGATGATCGGGAGCGGATCGATGGTTCCGTCCCGGACCGCCTGCAGCCCGCGCTCCCACCAGGCATGGACCGGCGCGATCCCCGAGAATCGGTAGGTCAGCCCCCGGCCCCACGAGATCCCCATCTGCAGCTCGTAGCTTTCGGTCATGTACATCCCCACGATGCAGATGATCCCGCCGCGGCGGACCACGCCCACCGCGGACTCGAACGCCGAGAGGTTCCCCACGCACTCGATGACCACGTCCGCACCCCGGCCGTCGGTGAGCTCGTCGACGGCCGACGCCGCGTTGCGCTCCGATACGTTGATCGGCGTGGTCCCGACCTTGTCGGCCAGGGCCAGGCGGTCGGCCTGCATGTCGAGGACGAGGACCTGTTCGGGATCGTGCATCTTGGCGGCCTGCGCCGCGAAGAATCCGACCGGCCCCGCCCCGATGATCGCCACCGTATCCCCCGGCTGGATCCCCGCGATCCCCGCGCCGTAGACGCCCGTGGTGAGGATGTCCCCCAGGAACACAGCCTGCTCGTCGTCCAGGCCCTCGGGCACGGCCAGCAGGTTGAAGTCGGCCGTCGGGACTCGCGTGTACTCGGCCTGGGTCCCGCCCAGTCCGCCGCCGAACATCCCGGCCCCCAGGTTGCGAAAGCTCGAGCACAGCGCGGTCTGGCCCTTCAAGCAGAACCAGCACTCGCCGCACACCGGATCGAACGCCATGACGACGCGGTCGCCCGGTTTGAACTTCGTCACCTCCGAGCCCACCTCGGTGACCACGCCCATGCCCTCGTGGCCGATGGTCTCGCCCGGCGAGAGCGGCGCCTTGCCGTGGTAGAAGTGGAGGTCCGAGCCGCAGATGGCCGCGGTGGTCACCCGGATGACCGCGTCGCCCGGGTCCTCGATTCTCGCGTCGTCCACGTCGCCGACGCGCAGCGTCTTGACGTCCTCGTAGATGACGGCCTTCACGCCGGTGCCTACTTCTCGTCGACGAACTCGGTCGGCACGCTCCCCGCCAGGTTCACGAGCTCGTTCGAGGCCTTCACGTAGCGGACGATCGTGGGGAGGTCGCCCTTCAGCTTGAGCTTGCCCTGCATCATGCCCTTCACCGGGTCGAGCTCCTTGCGGATGACCTCCTTCCACCGGGAGTAGGGCGCGCGGATGATGAACCGCGCCTTCTCCCCCTCCGCCGCGTCCACGAGCTTGCCGCTGCGGCACTCGCCGTGCCAGAGGTCGAGCCACGCCCAGACGTCCTCGGGCACGCCCTTGTCGGGCTCGGCCTCGAAGACGAAGGCGACGTCACCCTCCCAGGTCGCCGAGGCCTCCTTGTACTCCGGGGACGCGTTGATGCGCTCCACGTACGCGTTGAGCCAGTCCTCGCTGGGGAACTCGGCCATGGCTTGCCTCCTGTGTCCGGCCGGATGGTGGCGAACGGATCTCGCCGGGGCCGAAGTCTAGCCCGGGCCTCGGCGATCAGGCGAGGGTGAGGAACACGAACCCGATCACGTTGAAGGTCATGTGCGCGGCGATCGGGACGGCGATCCGCCCCGACCGCTCGTAGAGCCAGGCCAGGCACAGGCCGACCACCGTGAGGATCGGCACCAGCAGGAAGTTGTCCCCCACCACGTGGACGAACCCGAACAGGATCGAGGACACGGCGGCGGCGAGCCAAAAGCCGTGACGACGGAACGCGCGGAACAGGAAGGCCCGGAAGAACAGCTCCTCGCCGAACGGCGCCACCACGATCGCGACCACGCCGATCAGGCTGAGGGCGAACCCCCGCGCGTCGGACGGGACCTGCTCCGGGACCGTCGGCTCACGGTTCGTGACGGCCTGGACCAGGCTGAACACGATCGGCGCGGCCACGAAGAAGGTGACCGCGTAGGTGGCGATCCCGCCGAGGACGCCCTGGCCGACCTCGCGGGCCAGACGCACCGGCAGGCCGATCGCCGCGAAGGCGGGACGGTGCAGCGTCCGGATCCACAGCAGGCTCGTCAGGCCGAACGATCCCTCCAGGAGCAGGCCACCGACGACGAAGGTGAGGTTCGGCCCGAGCTCGAAGAGGGCGGCCACCGACGCGAGGACGACGAAGGCGCCGAATGCGATCGCCAGAACGGGGACGGCCTCGACCGGACGCCACGTGGGCTCGGGGAGCTCGTCGCCGGCCGTGGGGGGCCCGGTCGCCTCGCTCACCCGGGAACCGGCACGGGGGTCCGCGCTCGCTCAGCCGGCGGGGAGGCCGAGGTGCGGCGCAGGCGAAGGACGAGCGCCGGCACCGTGAAGCCCCCGATCGAGTACGCGGCCGTCATCTGGGCGGTCGAGATGCCGCTGTCGTTGACGACCGCGGTCACGATCGTGGCGATCGCGAGCGTCAACATCCCCTCGCGGTACCCCGGCGCCCGGTCGAAGGCCGCGCCGACGTCTCCCCGGACGCGCGGCGCCAGCCACGCCGCGGCCACGAACCACCCCAGGAGGAGCCACGCGGCCGGCACCTGCGTGATCGTCTGCAGGCTCAGCCGAAGCCGCTCGAACACCACCTGGAAGAACGTCCCGGCGCCCCCCGAGGCGACGCGCTCCGCGAACCGGCCGAGGTGCGTGGGCGTGGGGTTCAGGACGCCGTCCACGAACAGGATGGCGGCCACCCCCCCGGCCGTCGCGACCAGGCCGATCGCCGCCTCCCTCCAGCCGATCCGGCCTCGGGAGAGCAGGGCGTACAGGAGCCAGCCCGCCACCGACAGGGTCACGAACCCGCCCATGTCCGCGCCGAACCCCGGCAGGCCGACCAGCGTCGCGACCCCGAGCATGAGCGCCAGGCCCCACCGCGCCGGCAGGCGAGAGGCCACCAGGATCGAGCCTCCCATGACCGGCCCGAGCCAGATGTTGCGGATGCCGAACGCCCGCCCCTCCCAGACCGTGCCGCCGGCGAGCGCCGCGTCCGAGACCGACCAGCCGACCAGCCCGTCGAGCAGCACCGCCGCGCCGGTCCACGCCGCGACCAGGACGACGGGAAGCGTCGGGTCATGCTCCCGCCGGCTCCAGGCCAGCAGGCCGGCCCCCGCCGCCACGGCGAACGCCGTGGGCAGCACCTGCGCGTAGACGAGGTGCGGCAGGACCCCAGCCGCGAGCAGCGCGAGCGGGACGGCGGTGGCGCACGTGGCCGTGGCCCCGGCCACCGCCAGCGCACGGCGGGAGAACGTCCGGCGGGAGACGGCGAACCAGGCCCCGCCAACGCCCAGCAGCAGACCGCCGAATCCGAAGCCGATCTGGATGGGGAGCCGGATCCGCCGGTGCTCCAGATGCCGAACGTGGTCGGCGAACGGCGCCGTTCCGGAGGTGCGGATCGGCGCCCCGGTGACCTCGTCGGGGGCGGCCACGCCGAAGTACCGCAGGACGGTGGGCGCCACGTCCTCAGCGAGGACGAGGCCGTCGTAGCGCGTGGAGTCGCTGGTCAGTCCGCGCGCCTCGCCGGCGAGCGGGAAGAGGTCCTCCGCCTGACCCTCCGCGACGACGATCGGCGTGACCACATCGCGCCCGCGCATGTCCATCGAGCCCGAGGGGGCCACGACGATGACCTGCACCGGGCCGCCGGCCCGCTGCACGATCGCCCGGACGATGCCCCCGTCGCGGGCGAGGGACCGCTGCCGCTGGGTCGCCACCGCATCGCCGTCCGCGTACGGAGCCTCCTGGTCGATCCGATGGGTGTCGCCGAGATCCACCACCACCAGGCCTGCGGGCGTCCGGCCCACGGAGGGATCACGGCTCACGAGGGCCAGGAGCCGGGCGGGGTCGGTGCGCAGCCCGCCGAGGCGCCCCGGCCTCGGCACGGTCAGTCCGTGCACCTGCCCTCTCGCGGACCCCCCGAGGTCCATCGCCACGAGGAGCCCGGGCGCGTTGGGGCCGAACCGGTCGTCGGCGTTGCCGTACACCTCGACGCGGTACCCCGCGCCGGCGAGGAGCTGTCCCAGGATCCCTGGGACGGCTGCGTCGTTGACCGCGTCGATCGCGGCGAGGGTGGCCGGCGGGAGGC
>JBBDTT010000020.1:0-12278 GCA_040904285.1 Actinomycetota bacterium | reverse complement strand
TGAAGGCACAGGGGGACGGATTCATGCTGGCATTCGCGTCGGCGCGCGAGGCCCTGCACTGTGCGATCGGCATCCAGCGGGCCCTCGCGGCGCGAGACCCCGGGGCCGGCCCCGAGCTCCGCGTTCGCGTCGGCCTGCACACGGGCGAGGCGATCAAGGAGGCCGACGACTTCTTCGGCAAGGCGGTCATCCTGGCCGCGCGGATCGCGGCCGAGGCCCGGGGCTCGGAGATCCTGGCCTCGTCGCTCGTGCGCGAGCTCGTCGAGCACACCGGCGAGTTCTCCTTCGAGGACCCGACCGACACCGAGCTGAAGGGCCTGGCCGGCATGTACCGCCTGTCCGCGGTCCGCTGGCGCGACTGAGACGGAGATCGGGCGCCGGGGACGCGAGCGGGCTACGGAGCGGCGGCGCCGGCGGGAGGCGGGGGCGGGGCGGCCACGAGCAGGACGACCAGCGGATCGGCCGAGGCGTTCACGATCGAGACCTCCTTGCCCGCGGGGACCAGCGCGGTCTCCCACTGCTTGATGCGCTTGCGACCCGCCCCGACCAGGACCACCGCCTCGCCGGCCACGATCGTGAGGACCGCGTCGGAGGCCTCGTCCGACACGGGTCCGTAGGCCTGGTTGCGCTCGAAGCACAGCACCTGCGCCCACAGGTGCTCGGTCTCGTGGACGGTGGCGCGGTGCACCGCGTCCTCGTCGAACTCGACGAACCTCCGGAGGTCCTGGCTCTCCACGCGGGAGAGCGTAGTGGACGGGCTCCCACTAGACTCCCCGCCGCCCGAGACCACGATTCGAGGAGGCATCGGTGCCAACGTTCGACGTCATCACCACCCCCGCGGCCGATCAGGAGGCCGACCTGCTGATCGTGCCCGTGTACCAGGGGCCCGAGGCCGGACCGGGCGTGAAGGACGTCGACCGGGCGCTCGGCGTCTCGGTCATCGACACGCTCCGCGACAACCGCGTGACCGGCAAGCTCAACGAGTTCTTCTCCCTTCCCACGTACGGCCGGCTCCACGCCAAGACGGTCCTGGTCATCGGCCTCGGGCCGAAGGCCGAGGTGGACGACGACCGGATCCGGCGCGCCGCCGGTCACCTCGCACGGTGGGCCTCGAGGTACGGCTCGATCGTCACCACGCTGCCGCAGGCTGCCCGGGGCGGCGCCGAGGACGCAGTGCACGCGTTCGTGGAGGGGCTGCTGCTCGGCGCCTATCGGTTCACGCGGTACAAGTCCGAGCCCGACGAGGACGGCCGCCGGCTGGACCGGGTGGTCATCGCCGGCGCGCCCAAGTGGGACGCGAAGGCCCTTCGCAAGACGGTCGCGCGGGCGACGGTCTACGCCGAGTCGGCCATGTGGGCTCGCGACCTGGTGAACACGCCCGCCGGCGACGCCACGCCCGACTACCTGGCCCGCGAGGCCACGAGGATGGCCAACGAGGTCGGCCTGGAGGTCAAGATCTGGAAGAAGCCGGAGCTCGAGAAGGGCGGCTTCGGCGGCATCCTCGGGGTGGGCCAGGGGAGCGACAACGACCCGCGATTCATCGAGCTGCGGTACGCCGGCGGGCCCAGGTCCGAGGTCCCCATCGCGATCACCGGCAAGGGCATCACGTTCGACTCGGGCGGCCTATCGATCAAGCCGGCCGACCAGATGGAGTGGATGAAGTCCGACATGGGCGGCGCGGCCGCTGCCCTGGCGGCCATGCGAGCGATCGCGATCCTCAAGCCGCGCATCAACGTGATCGCGGCCATCCCCTCGAGCGAGAACCTGCCCAGCGGCGGAGCCCTGCGCCCGGGCGACGTCATCACCCACCACGGCGGGAAGACCTCCGAGGTCCTCAACACGGACGCCGAGGGACGCCTGGTCCTGGCCGACGCGCTGGCCTTCCTCGCCGCGCAGAAGCCGCAGCTCATCCTGGACGCGGCCACCCTCACGGGCGCGTGCATGGTGGCGCTGGGGGAGGACATGTGGGGGATCATGGGGAACGACCGGCGCCTGATCCGGGACGTCCTGGACGCCGGCGACCAGGTCGGCGAGCCCGGCTGGGAGCTCCCCCTGTGGCGCCAGTACAAGCGCCACATCGAGTCCCCGATCGCCGACGTGAAGAACATCGGCCAGCGGTACGGGGGAGCGATCCACGCCGCGCTGTTCCTGGCGGAGTTCGTCGGGGACACGCCGTGGGCCCACCTGGACGTCGCGGGCACCGCCTTCCAGCAGAAGGAGGGGGACTACTGGGGCAAGGGCGCCACCGGCAACCCCGCGCGGACCTTCATCCGCTTCGTCGAGAACCGGGCCGCGAAAGCGAAGCCTCGGAAGAAGGCTGCCGCCAGGTAGCTCCCGCCATCACGGCAGCAACAACCGCGTGAGCGTCTCGAGGTACCACCGTTCGAACCGCTCGGCCGACCATCCCCGGTCGAACACCAGGAGCCGGTACGTTTCCGGGCTCCCGATCGCATAGAGCACGTCCGCGGCGGCCTGTGTGGTGAGGCCACGGCGCAGAGAGCTTCCCTTCATGACGATGCGGAGCAACTCTCGTTGGCCGGCGAATCGCTGCGCCTTGCGACGCTCCCACAGCGAGGCGATCTCCGGATCGGCGGCCGCCCCGCCTCGAAGGACCTCGTCGACCGGAGCCGTCCGCTCCAGGATGAGCCTTCCGTTCCTGGCCAGGATGCGGAGCCGGCGCCGAGGATCGGACTCCTCCCGCATCTCCCGCACCCACCCTCGCTCCAGGATCGGGACCGGGGCGTCATCGCCCGCGATGGACACGTCGATCAACTGCGTGAGCAGCGTGCGCTTGTTTCCGAACGCGGCGTAGATCGTCTCGGGGGAGACCCCCGCCCGGGCCGCGAGCGATTCGATCGTGGTGGCGGCATACCCGCGCTCGACGAACAGGTCTCTCGCCGCGTCGAGGATGGCCATCCGGGTGGCTTGAGCCTGCTCCCGGCGGCGAGGCGAGTCGTACGCACGGCGGCGGCGCCGGTTGACGGCATCTCCCATTCTGCTACAGTACCACCGGATTGGTTATAGTCCTGCTGCACCGATCTGAAGCCGCCAGGAAGGGAGGTGGCCTGAGACAGGATCCACCGTTTGCGTCCACACGTTGAAGAGAGAGGAGCATCAGATGTCCATCCTGAGGATCGAACACTCGGTCAAGGATTTCGGCCAGTGGAAACAGGCTTTCGACAGCGACCCGGCGGGCCGCGAGCGGTCGGGCGTCCGCCGCTATCAGGTGATGCGGCCGGTCGATGACCCGAACTTCGTCATGATCGACCTCGAGTTCGAGACCCCCGAGGCCGCCGAAGCGCTGCTCGCGTCGATGCGCGTCCTGTGGCAGGGCGTGGCAGCGACCATCATCTCGAACCCGACCGCGCGGATCGTCGAGACCGTGGAGGCGCGGGAGTACTGAGGGGGCGTCAGTTCTCGCGGCGGCATACGGCGATCAGCACATCCACCGAATCGCCCAGCCGCTCGGGGAAGCGCTCGCGGTAGACCGCCGCCACGTCCTGCTGGAAGCGCTCCCACAGGGCCTCCCCGAGCAGCCGCCGCATGTAGCGCGCGCCGCGGATCTCGTTGCGATTCGCCAGAAACGCGTCGCGCTCCCACTCGAAGCGGTACCCCCGCCGTTGGATGTCGATCTTGCGGAACCCGGCCGCGTACAGGATGTCCCGCAGGGCACTGGGGTCGCCCACCCGCTCCTCGGCGGGCGCGATCTGGCCGCGTGCGTCCTGGAGGATCTCGCGCCCGGCGTAGCGCTCGGCGACCTCGACCCACGCGCGGTCGAACTCGTCGGGCGAGGGAACCCAGGAGGTGACCCCGAGCCGGCCGCCCACCCGGAGCACGCGCCGCATGTCGAACAGCGCGGTGTCGAGCCGGCGGAAGTGCGAGATCACGAAGTTCGCGGTCTCCACGTCGAAGATCTGGTCCCGGAACGGGAGGTCGAGGGCCATGGCCGCGACGGCGCGCGCGAGCCGTCCCCGGGCCACCCCGACCGAGAGCATCCCGACCGACGCGTCCGCACCCACCACGTTCGCCTCGGGCGCCGCGTCGGCGACGGCCTGCGGCACGACGCCGGTGCCCGTGCCGACGTCCAGCATCCGTTCGCCCGCCCGGACGCCGAGCGCGGCCACCAGATCGCGGGCCACCTGGAGGGTGTTCGCGGCGTCCCCGCGATCGAAGGCTTCGGCGATCGCGTCGTAGGGCGCCTCGACGCGCGCCCCGCGCGAGGTCCCCCGGGCGGGCTCGGCGCCCGGCGACGGCCGGCCGGCGTCATCCCGGCGTCGGAAGATTCCCATAGGCCCGCCAGCGTACCGACACGGGCTCGGTTTGGCGGCGGCGGCAACGGGGCTGTCGTGGCAGACTTGGCCCTTCCATTCGAGACCGG
Organism: Actinomycetota bacterium; assembly: GCA_040904285.1. Taxonomy (GTDB): domain Bacteria; phylum Actinomycetota; class UBA4738; order UBA4738; family JBBDTT01; genus JBBDTT01. The sequence goes on along the minus strand of JBBDTT010000020.1, from coordinate 7,900 downwards.
AACGGGAGCTCCACGCATGGAAAAGCCTCGCCACGGCGGCCACCTGATCGCGCAGGCGTTGAAGAACGAGGGCGTGACGCACCTGTTCACGCTGTCGGGCGGCCACATCGCGCCGATCTACGACGGGTGCGTGGACCTGGGGATCCGGATCGTCGACCACCGCCACGAGCAGGCGGCCGCTCACGCCGCCGACGGCTGGGCCCGCGTCACCGGCCGGACCGGCGTCGCCGCCGTCACCGCCGGTCCCGGCCTCACGGACGCCGTGACCGGCATCGCCAACGCGATGTACGCGAACTCGCCGGTCCTGGTGATGAGCGGGAAGAACCCGGTGTTCGAGTTCGAGATGGGCTCGTTGCAGGAGATGGACCAGGTCACGCTCGTCACGTCCATCACGAAGTGGGCCAAGACCTGCTACGACACGCGCAAGCTGGGTGAGTACGTCACGACGGCGTTCCGGCACGCGAACGCCGGACGCAAGGGACCGGTGTTCCTCGACATCCCGCTCGACGTCCAGTTCAATTCCTGGCCCCCGGGCGTGGACGTCCCCGCCGACTCCCGGACCGACGCGAAGCCCGAGGGCGACCCGGACTACGTGGCCCGCGCCGTGAAGCTGCTTCACGAGGCGGAGCGGCCCCTGGTCTTCGCCGGGGCGGGGATCCGCTGGAGCGAGGCCCACGAGGCGCTCGCCGAGCTGGCCGGCGCGCTCAAGGTCCCGGCCTTCTTGAACTCGCTCGGGCGGGGATGCCTGTCCCCCGACCACCCGTACTACTTCGGCGCGGCCCGCAAGTTCGCGCTGGGGCGCGCCGACGTGATCCTGGCCCTCGGCGTGGACTGGGACTTCAGGCTGGGGTACGGCCAGCGGGGGTTCTCGCCGGACGCCCGCGTGATCCAGGTCGACGTCGATGCCGCGCACATCGGCCGCAACCGCCCGGTCGAGATCGGGATCGTCGGCGACCCCGGCAAGGTCATCGCGCAGCTCCTGGCCGCGGGCCTCGGCAACGCCGACGAACCCGCGTGGACCGCGGAGGTCCGCGACGAGGAGAACCGGCTGGTCGGCGAGGCCCAGGAGGGCATGAACAGCGACGCCGTGCCGATCCACCCCCAGCGCTTCGCGCGCGAGATCCGCGACTTCCTCGACCCCGACGCGATCGTGGTCGGCGACGGCGGCGACATCGTCGGCATCGCCGCGTCGATCCTGCCGGCCAGCGCGCCGGGCCACTGGCTGGACCCGGGCCCGTTCGGGTGCCTGGGCGTCGGCCCGTCGTTCGCCATGGCCGCGAAGCTCGCGAAGCCCGACAAGCAGGTGGCGATCGTGTACGGCGACGGGTCGTTCGGCTTCAACGCGATGGAGTACGAGAGCGCGATCCGCCAGCAGATCCCGTTCGTCGGCATCATCGGCAACGACGGCGCGTGGGGTCAGATCAAGGTGGCGCAGGAGGCGATGTACGGAGAGGGGAACGCGCCCGCCTCGAACCTCGATCCGGGGACCCCGTACCACAAGATGGTCGAGGGGCTGGGCGGATACGGGGAGCTCGTGACCGAGCCCGGGGAGATCGGGCCGGCCCTCAAGCGGGCCTTCGACTCCGGCGTCCCGGCGTGCCTGAACGTGCTGGTCGATCCCGGCCTCATGCAGCGAGCCTCCTACCTGGGCTGAGATGCGATCCGAGCCCTCGGACCTCGGCGGTTCCCGTCGCCGGTTCGGGCTGTTCCCCCGGCGCTCGAAGAAGCCGAAGGCCGCGCGGGGGGGAGGGGCGCGCCCCGACCGCGACACGACACGCGCGATCGAGGCGTTCATCGCCAGCCGGACCGGCGTCGAGGCATACGTCGAGCCGCCGACCCCGACGTCGCCGCTGTCCGTCGTCCTGGTCGCCGCAGACGGCGAGTGGATCCGCCAGCGCATCCCCGACGCGGCGTGGCTGCAGAAGGTCTCGAAGGTCGCCCGCCTGCCCGTGTACGACGCGCAGCTGGTGGGCTATCCGAAGCGCATGCGCGAGTACCGCCGGCCCGGCCGCGAGGATCCGCCGGCGGAGCCGTAGTCCGCTCGGCGCTACGCCTCGGCCTCGGGGCGGAACGGCTCGCCCGTACGCGGGTCGAGCATCTCCCAGACACTCGCGTGGGCGGCGCCGTCGTCGCCCGCGGGGTGCCGTCGCAGGTAGTACGCGGCCACCGCGCCCTTGAACCACAGGTTGAGGAGCGCGCCGGCGCCGGTCAGGGCCAGGCGTCCTCGCAGGCTCACCACCGACTCCGGCAGCAGGCGGAGGACGACCAGCGTTGCGAGCGGCGGTACCAGCGCGTACCAGGCCGAGTGCGGCCAGCCCTCCACGAGGGTCCGGTGCCCGATCCGCACCGCGATGCTCACGCGGCGCGTCGTGTAGGCGAGGGCGGGGGTGGCGAACGTCAGGAAGACGTCGAGGGCGAGCACGCCGATCGCCACGGCGAGGAGCCGCACGCCGGGATCTTCGGTCGCCGCGTAGACCCACCCGATGCCGGACATGGCGATCGTGGCGACCAGGCCCAGGACGAAGAACCGGCCGATGAACGCCCGAGTGAACGACACAAGCTCCGAGCGCAGCAGCGGGAGTCCCCGAAAGGCGCGCAGGTAGAGCATCCGCTCGGTCCCCGGCCAGCCGATCGCGAAGATGCCCACCGGAAGCGTGAGCCAGGTCCACGGCGGTGGCAGCAGCGTCAGCAGCGCGAACACCGCGGACACGGCGGGGATCAGAGGGTACGTCGCCCAGGCCCGGAGGCTCGCGGCGAGGTCGGCCCGGTACTGGGGCCACCCTTCCCGGGGCAGCGTCATCGACGCTCCTCGGCTGCGGCCAGGAACCGCTCCCGGTCCACCACCGCCCGCAGGTGGGAACCACGGGCGACCACGCCCATCCCATCCGTGACCTCGAAGGAGAACGTCAGCCGGCGGCCGTCCACCGCCTCGAGGATCGCGACCGCCGATGCCCGGCCACCAACCGGCGTCGGCGCCAGGTGGTCGAGCTCGATCCTGGAGCCGACCGTCGTGGACCCCTCGGGAAGCGCGCCCTCCAGCGCCGCGACCGCAGCCCGCTCCACGAGCGAGACCACCTCCGGGGTGGCCAGGACGGGGACGCCTCCCGAGCCGACCCGCTCTGCCGTGACGGCCTCGGTCACCTCGAGGGAGACCTCGCCGCGCCGCCCGGGGGAGAGTTCGTCGCCCACCCAGCGAGGCTAGCGCCCGGGACCGCCCTCCGCATCCCGGGCTGGAGGATCAGCGACGGGTCGCCAACGCCCAGGCTCCCGCGCCCGCAGCCACCGCGAGCGCCAGGCCCGTCACGAGCCCGGCGCCGCCGAGGCCCAGCATGCCGAGGACGGGCACGAGACCGACCAGTGGGTACAGGGCGGCGGTCCACAGCACGGCGGTCCTCGCCCCGTCCCGCCCCCGAACCCCCAGCCACACGCCGAGCACCGCCCCCGGATAGCTCCCGATGGCGCCGCCCAGGAGGGTGACGACGATCACCGCGAGCCCCTCGAGCCCCTCCGGGTTCGGATTGAACAGGTACCAGACCCCCGCCGCGAGCGACCCGATGACCGTCGCCCCCACCACCGCTCCGGACAGCCCGAGGAGGACCACGACCACGGGCGAGCGGGCCTCCCGGGTCACGCGGCCGCCTCCTGGGGCGGGCGGGGCGCCGTGCGGAGCCGGGCCGCGAGCGCCGCGAGCGCGGGCAGGGCGAAGACGAGACCGTCGACCAGGGCCAGCAGGGTGGTCCAGTAGCCGGCCACCGTCACGATGGGCAGCGCGATCCCCGCCAGGGCGGCGGTCGCGATCCCATGGCGGTAATGGCGGAGTGCCAGCGCGACGCCGACCCCGGCGGCCGTGCCGATCCACAGCCCGACGACCAGACCCACGACCGCGCCGTCGTGGAAGTCCAGCCATCCTCCGCTCGAGACGTCGTACCCGCTGGCCCATCCGAGCCACCCGCCCAGGCAGCCCCCGGCGGGCGCGCCGACCGTCGAACCCACGCCCGCGGCGAGGTAACCCCCCCTCATCGTCATCCCTCCAGGATGATGGCGCGGAAGCGGTGGTACAGCAGCGAGCAGGCCAGGAGCAACACGCCGAGCGCGCCGAACGCGAACACGCGGTGGGGGGCCGACAGCAGCCACAGGTCGACGATGACGACCTTGGAAATCGTGACCCCGAAGATCCCCAGGGCGACCAGTCTCGCCCGGGGCCTCCGGCCGAGGACGCCCGCAGCCAGGAGGCCGGCCGCGTACGCGCTCCAGGCCACCGTCAGCGTGTACTGGATCGCGCTCTCGGGTGAGCCCTCCAGCGTCCGCGTCCAGTACGCCAGCGCCTCGAACGCGACCCACAGCAGGGCGAGCGTGTGCGCGCCGACCGAGGCCATCGCCTCGAGGGCCTCCTCGTGCTCCTCGCCGGAGTCGCGGAGGAGCCGGGCGACGACGTGCAGCGCGGCGACCTGCAGGAGCAGGGTCAGCGACTCGCCGGACACCATGGCCATCTCCGGCCGGTACCTCGCTCCAACCGCGAACTCGATGAGCACCGAGTCCAGGAGGGCAAGACCCATCAGCCCGACGCCCAGCGCCCGGGACGTCGCCGAGCCGCTCCTGCGCCCGACCGCGACCAGGACCACGGCCTGGACCGTCCAGCCCGCCGCGATCGCTGGCCCTTCGAACTGGATGGGGACGGCGAGGGCGAGCAGTCCGCCGCCGAGCGCCAGCATCGTCGTGGACAGCACCTCGGTGTCACGCCCGCCCCGGACGGCCGCCCACAGGCCGAGGTAGGAGGCGCCGAGGCCTGCGGTCAGGGCGCCGCGCACCGGCTCGAGCGGCGTGCCGGCCACCGCCCCCATCGCGAAGACCCAGAACGCGAACGCGTTCGCGACCGCGAACGTGGTCTCCTCGGGAGCGATGCGCTTGCCGAGGGCCGCCCGCAGCGCCGGGTGTGCGCCGAACAGGAACCAGTACGCGCCGCCGTAGACCAGGGCCGCGCCGGGCCCGGACGCGTCGAGCGAGACGGCCGCGAAGATCCAGGTGCCGAAGAAGGCCACCCGTCCCACGAAACGCCACGGCCGCAGCGTCACCGTGAGAAGGATCGCGGCGTCGACGACCGCGACGTAGCCGAGCACCGGCAGCGGCGACAGCGCGTTGGCCACCAGGAACGGGACCAGGAACGCGCCGGCCGTGGCCAGGCCGGCCAGCACCTCGGAGTCGTGCCGCCACGCCAGCCCCACGCCGGCGGCCGCGACCAGGGCGAGCACCCCGAACGCTGCCGGGCCCGGGATCATGTCGTAGCGCTCGTAGGCGGCCCACGTCGACAGGTACCAGACGCCGACGCCGGCACCCGCGACCGATTGCGCGAGCGCCGGCCAGTCGCGCCGCCGCGAGGCCTCGCTCGCCAGCACCAGGATCGTGCCGACGAGGACGCCGAGCGCCACCCGCACGGGCGGCGTGATCAGCCCCCGGTCGACCGCGTAGGAGTACGCGAACCCCGCCGCCAGCAGAAGCAGCCCCGCGCCGATCCGCGCGAACCACGTCGCGACCGCGTCGACCTCGCGCTCGTCGCCCCCAGTCGTCCCCGACGGAGGCGGCCCCTCCGGCGCCTTCGGTGCGGCCGCGTTGCCGTACGTCCGCTGCATCGTGAACTCATCCATGGGTGTCGCTCCTTTCGGTATCGCTGAGGTGCGCATCGTCCGCGTTGGACTCCATCAGCTCGCCGCCGGCGAGTTCCTCGGGATCCACCCACCAGAAGCCGCAGGAGGGGGCGAGGTGCGCCTCGAGCTCGGGTTCCTCCGTCTGCGGTAACTCGACCCACGTTTCCATCTCGCTACCGGAGGTCGATGCGGCCATAGGTGGCTCCCTCGTCGATCCGGATCTCCGTGACGGTGGTGGCGGGCCGGGCCGCGGCGATCGGAGGAGGGGCAGGGGGTTCCGTCAGGGTGGCGGCAAGCCCTGCGATCGTTCCGCCGAGCACGGCTCCGATGCCCATTCCCACGCCCATGTAGAAGAGGGCGACGATCCCGCGGAGGATGGGGGATTCCCCCAAGTTGCAGTACGCGATGAACATGCAGTCGCTCGAGCTCGTATCGGGAGTGCCGCTACCCATCGCATAGGCCAGGCCGCAGAGCGCCCCGAACCCCGCTCCGATCGCGGTCACGGCGATGAAGGTGCTCGCTCGCTTGGCCGGCTGCTTCCGTCTGTCCATGCGCCCATGGTCGCGGCAGCAACGCCGGGGCGGTAGACGGAGTTCGACCCAAACCGGCTGCCGGTCGTCCCCGTTTCGGTCTGGGTACTTCCGGCAACGGACGCGCTATTCGGGGGCTAGGTCGAGGCCCTTGTGGATCGCGTAGCGCATAAGCTCGTACCGGCGGCGGAGCTGGAGCTTGGTGAGGATGTTCTGCACGTGGTTCTGTACGGTCTTCACCGAGATGAACAGCTTCTCGGCGATCTCGCGGTACGCGTAGCCCTTGGCCACGAGGACCAGGATCTCGTTCTCCCGCGGGGTGAGCCGGGGCTCGGTCGGTCCGGGATCATCCGCGCCCGAGGTGACCCGCCGGAACTCCTCGAGGACCAGACCGGCCAGGGAGGGGGTGAACACCGGCTCTCCGTCGCGCACGCGGCGCACGGCATCGGCGACCTCGGCGCCGGTCGAGGACTTCAGCAGGTAGCCCGCGGCGCCGGCCTTCACGGCCTCGAGGACGTCGGCCTCCTCAGCCGAGGCCGACAGGACCAGCACCCGCATGTGCGGGGACTCCTCCACGATCCGGCGGGTCGCCTCCACCCCGGACACCGTGGGCAGGTTCAGGTCCATCACCACGACCTCCGGCATCGCCTCGCGCGCGGCCTCGATGGCCTCGCCGCCGTCGGCCGCCTCGGCCACCACCTCGGCCACGCCCGCCGCCTCGAGGTCGGCCCGGACGCCGTCGCGCCACAGCGGATGGTCGTCGACGAGCATGACCCGGACCTTCGTGACGGGCTCGGTCACGCCGTCGGCCCCTCGGGCACGCGCAGCTCGATCTCCGTGCCCTCGCCGGCCCGGCTGTCGATGCGCACCTCGCCTCCCAGGTCCTCGATCCGTCCGATCACGCTGTGCAGGATGCCGCCTCGGCCGTCGGCGCGCAGCCGGTCGGCGTCGAAGACGAACCCGTCGCCGTCGTCACGCACGCTCACCGAGACCCATCCGCCGGTCTGCTCCGCGAACACCGTCGCCGCTCGGGCCCTTGCGTGGCGCTCGACGTTGGCCAGCGCCTGACGGACGGCGGCCACGATCTCCTGCACGGTGGCGGCGGGGAGGAACAGGGGGCCCACCGCGCTGACCGTGACGGGGACCTCCGACGTCTCGCGGGCGGCGGCCTCCAACGAATCCCGCAGCGAGGCCCGCCCGGTCGGGGCCGGTTCGGGTGCGCGCAGGAGGAGGTCGCGCAGGGCTCGCTCCTGGTCGGCGGCCGTGGTGGCCAGGCGGGCGACCTCATCGCCCGGCACGGACGGATGCGAGGCGAGCTCCCGGCCGCGCTTGGTCACCAGCGTCAGCGCCTGCAGGACCGAGTCGTGGATCTGGCGGGCCAGGGATTCCCGCTCGGCGTACCGCGCCGCCCGCTCGCGCTCGCGCATGGCCTCCTCGGTCGCCGCGCGGAGCTCGGCGGAGGAGCGGTCCAGCAGCCGGGAGATGACTCCGGCGGCGCCGCCCGCGAGCAGCAGGTAGACGACGCCGTTGGCCAGGTTCTGCGCCTGGTTGGCGCTGAGCTCGTCGAGGGGGAGGCCGTTCAGGATCCGGGAGAAGGCCAGCGCCACCGACAGGGCGGCGCCGGCGAAGGCCCCGACCACCGGGCCTCGGTCGGCGCCCCACGTCAGGGCGGCGGCGGCCGGGTACATCGTCGCCACGAACGGCCGCGTGCCCCCCACCTCTCCGGGG
>JBBDTT010000019.1:5837-12288 GCA_040904285.1 Actinomycetota bacterium | reverse complement strand
AGGGGGATCATCACGGTCCAGGGCCAGTAGTTGAAGAGACGGATGGCCTCCTCGACGCAGCGGCCGCACCGGACCGTCTCCTCGCGGGTCGCGCGGCGGGCCCGGTTTCCGCACCACGTGCAGTAGTAGGTGACCACGGGCGTTCCCTCCGGATCCAAGCGTACCCCTCGGGCGGCTCCTCGGCTACCCTCCCGGTCGTGCCTGAGGCCGACGCGTTCTACGTGCCCGAAGACGACCGTTTCATCCCCACCGAGTGGGCCCGGGGACCGTGGTCGCCGGAGGCCCAGCACGGGGGTCCGCCCTCGGCCCTCGTGGCCCGCGCGATCGAGGCCCTCGAGGGCCCCGGCGAGATGCAGCTGGCCCGGTTCACCATCGAGATCCTCCAGCCGGTCCCGATCTCGCCGCTGCGGGTCGAGGCCCGAGCCGTGCGGACCAGCCGGCGTGTCCAGTTCGCCGAGGCGGTGCTGTCGGCGGACTCGGGCGAGGTGGCCCGAGCGTCGGCCTGGCGGATCCTGCGAACCGAGGCCGACTCGGCGGAGATCGCCCTCGAGCCCACCCCGCACCCGCCGCCCGAGGACTGCCCGGCGTTCCGCAAGTACGAGCCGCCGTGGTCGCCCTCGTACATGGATGCCAACGAGTGGCGCTCGGCCCGCGGCCACTTCCTGGAGGCCGGGCCTGCCGCCGCGTGGGTCCGGATGAACGTGGACCTGGTGCAGGGCGAGCCGGTCTCGCCCGCCGGCCGCGCGCTGGTGGCCGCCGACTCCGGCAACGGCATCAGCGCGACGCTGCCGATCGACCGCTTCCTGTTCATCAACACCGAGCTCACCGTGCACCTCGTGCGTCCGCCCGAGGGCGAGTGGGTGTGTCTGGACGCCGTCACCCGGATCGGTCCGCGGGGCACCGGCGTGGCGCAGAGCGCGCTGTGGGACCGGCGCGGGCGGGTGGGTGCGGGCGCCCAGGCCCTGCTGGTCTGGCCTCGCTGAGAAAGAGTGCCAAAAACCGGGGTTCGGGTTGCGCGATCCGGTCCGGGTCCTTATCGTGGGTCATGAAAGCGCTGGGGTCTTCGGATCCCGGCGCTTTCGTTTGTGGCCTCCGGAGGCGCGGTGACCCCCGACGAGCTCGTCGAGCTTGAGCGCATCAAGCAGCTGAAGTACCGGTACGCGCGCTGCCTCGACCAGAAGGACTGGGACGGGGTCGAAGGGTGCTTCACGGAAGACGCCACGGCCTCGTACGGCGGCGCCAAGCCGCTGGAGGGCCGGGAAGCCATCCTCGGGTTCCTGCGCGCGAGCCTCGAGTCCACCTCGCGCATCACCACCCATTTCGTCGGCCAGCCCGAGATCGAGCTGACGGGACCCGGCACCGCCGAGGGGACGTGGGCGCTCCACGACCAGGTCATCGACACCGAGCACGGCTTCAACGTCCGCGGAGCCTCGTTCTACTCGGACCGCTACGAGAAGGTGCGCGGCGAGTGGCTCCTGGCCCACACCGGGTACCGCCGCCTCTACGAGGAGCTCGAGAAGCGCTCGGACGAGGTACGCATGACCGCGCACTGGTGGGACACGGACGGCAAGAGCGAGCTGATCCCGGACTGATCTCGAGAAAGAGTGCCAAAAAGCGGCCATTCGCTTGCGAGAACCGCCCCGCACCCCTATCGTTGGACATGAAAGCGCTGGGGTCTTCGGATCCCGGCGCTTTCGTTTGTACCGTCCTCAGCCCCCCGCGAGCCGCTCGACGAGCGCTCGCTCCTCCGGCCCGAACCACGGCGGCTCCCCCGCACCGGCGTTCTCCCGCGTTCGCCCGAGCACGGATGTCGCGGGGATCGCGATGTGGCAACGGGGATCGGACAGGATCCACTTGAGCAGGGCCTGGGCCCACGTGGAGACCCAAAACGGCTCGAGGGGCCCCAGCGCTCCGGGAGGCGGCGGACGCCGGACCAGCGAACCCGCTCCGAGGGGCTGCATCACAACCACGCCGATCCCGAGGTCCTCGGCCAGCGGGAGGATCTCCCGCTCGATCTCGCGCTGAGCCGGGTTGTAGGGAACCTGGACCGCGCCGATCCGCCCGGTGCGCATCACGGTGGCGAGCTCCTCGAACGCGCTCGGCGCGTAGTGAGTTGCCCCGATCACGTCCACCCGGCCCGCCCCGCAGTGGCGCTCCAACAGCTCCAGGCGCTCCGGCCACGCCACCAGGTTGTGGACCTGATACAGCTCGACCCGGCCCCCGTACCAGGCCAGAGCCCGGTCGACCCTGGCGGGCCGCCTCGCCGTCGTCGGGCGTCCAGACCTTCGTGGCGACGATCGCCCGGTCGCGGCGGCCGTCGAGCGCGCGGGCCACGACCTCCTCGGCCCGCCCGTACATGGGCGAGGAGTCGAACAGGTTCGCGCCGGATTCGAGGGCCTCGTCGACCCGGGCCCGGGCGTCGGCCTCGGCACGGGGCGGCACGTCGAAGGTCTTCCACGTCCCGACGCCCACGGCGGGGACCCGCAGGCCGCTCGCCCCGAGGTCGCGGACCTCCACGCGCTACAGGCCGGCCAGGCGGGCCAGCGCGTCGACCTTCTTCAGCGTGTACCGGCGCCCGGCTCGGGCGACGATCCCCCGGCGCTGGAGATCGGAGAGGATGCGCGTCACGTTCTCGCGGCTGCCCCCCGAGAGGCTGGCGAGGTCGGCGTGGGTGACCTCCGAGGGGACCATCGCGCCGTCCTCCGGGAGCTCGTCGAAGCTCGGGCTGACGAGCCCGAGGAGGCGCTTCGCGACCCGGCCCTTCAGGTCCAGGTAGAGCAGGTCCTCGACGACCGCGTCCTGCGCCTGGATCTGTCGGCTGAGCGCCCGCATCAGGGCGCGCGCGGCCGGCGGGTACGCGTCGAGGAATCCGAGGAAGGCCTCGCTCGGGGCGGCCCACACGGTGGTGTCCTCCAGGGCCAGCGCGGTCGCCGAGCGGGGCATCTCTCCGAGCGCCGAGAGCTCGCCGAAGAACTGCGGTGCGTCCATGGTCGTGTGGAGCTGACGGTGCCCGCTCGCGGACAGGGAGACGATCTCGATCCGTCCGTCCCGTAGGAAGAAGACGTCGCCGGGCGGGTCCCCCTGGTGGAACAGGTAGGTGCTCCGGCGGTACACCCGGATCGTGCCCAGGGCCGCGAGCTCCGCCGCCGCGCTCGCCGGCAGGCCGGAGAGCAACGGCGTCTGCGACATCCGGCGGGCGAGCTCTCGCGTGGCGGCCTGCGGTGCGGGGGACATTCCGGCGGAGCCTAACGAACCCTCCCCCGCACGAACAGGCCCGGACGCGGAAGAGGCCCGGCTCGCGCCGGGCCCCCTCGACGGTTCCGTTCGGTCAGGCCTTCGTGGCCCTCGTGGCGCGGATCGCGCGGGTCGCGCGGACCGCCTTCGTGGCGCGCACGGCCTTGGTCGCCCGCACGGCCTTGGTGGCCCGGACCGCCTTGGTGGCCCGGACGGCCTTCGTCGCCCGCACGGCCTTGTTCGCGCGCACGGCCTTGTTCGCCCGCGTCGCCCGCTGCGTCGTGGTGGCCTTCGACGCGGCCTTCGTGGTGGACTTCGCCGGCTGCTTCGGCGTGATCTTCTTGTCCGCCATCTCCACTCACCTCCCTTTCCAGTTCGTTGACTTGACGTGAGTCTGCTCCGGACCGGCGCGCGCGTATGTGCCGCGCGTCACCGGACGCGATGTGTCGCTCGTCACCTCGCGTCAGTCGAGCTCGGGAAGGTCCAGGGGGTCGGGGCGCACGCTGCACGCCCCGCAGAACAGGGCGTCCTCGACGACGAGGGCCTTGCGCACCTCGCGGCTCCGGAACAGCTCCAGGATGTACGCGTGCTCCTGGGCGTGGTCCTCGCACACCCCCCGCCCGCAGAAGCGGCAGGTTCCGACGGCGGTCCTCCGACAGTGCCAGCAGTCCATCGCTCTCTCCTCGGGTTCAGTGCTCCCATGTGCGATCAGGGGCCATGTGCGGGTTCAGTGTCCCCCGGCGGAAGGCCCGGGCGACCAGGCGGCGGAACCCCTTGCGATCCAGCCGGTACGCCCGCACGGGGGTCCGGGCGCGCACCGTGGCCGTGCGGGGGACGTCGAGCAGGAGGGCGACCTCACCGAAGTACTCCCCTGGGCCCAGGGTGGTGACCCGGGCCCGGCCGTGGGTGACGTCGACCTGGCCGGAACGGATCGCGTAGAAGGCGTCCCCCACCGCGCCCTTGCGCACGATGGTCTCCCCCGGCTGGAAGTTGACCCACGCGCCGTGGGTGAGGAGCTCGTTGAGCTCGTCGGGCTCAAGGTGGGCGAACGGACGGAGCTCACGCAGCTCGGTCGCGTGCTGCAGCGACGGCGCGAAGTCCGGGACCTTGACCATGTCCGCCAGCAGGCGATCGAACGTGCTCTTGTCGACCTCGAAGACCTCCGCGTGCTCGAGGGCCCGGACCGAGGCGGACCGAGGCGCCGACGCGGTCAGGCCCAGCTCGCCGAACGCCTCGCCCGGGCCGAGCAGCCGCAGCGGCCGTTCCGCGCCGGTGTCGGGATCGCGTTCGACGACCAGGAGCGTGCCCCGGCGCACCACGTAGAACGCCTCGGCCCGCTCCCCCTGGCGGACGACGGTCTGCCCCCGGCGCACGGCCCGCAGGCGGACCCTCCCGGCCAGGTCGTCCAGGACGTCCACCGGCACGTCGTCGAACAGGGGCAGCCGGTCGATCATCCTGGCGGCCTCGACGCGCCAGCCGGACTCGAGCCGGAACCGGATCCGTCCGGCCAGCGCACGGACCTCGCGCAGGCCCGAGCGGAGCAGCCGAAGTCCGGCTCGGATGAGCGGCCCCCCGACGAACAGGGTCAGGACGAGCAGGACCACGCGCCCCGTTGCCCCCCCGTCCCACAGGCTCCGGACCAGCCCGCCGAACACGGCCTCCCAGAAGAAGTACGCCGTGTAGAACGAGAAGACGGTGAACAGGAATCCGACCACCCCGTAGAGCGCGAGCAGGCCCTCCACCCGGCTGAGCCGCTCCCACCTGAACAGCCGCCGCGGCAGCTCGTGGCGGACGAACGCCAGCGAGCGTGGGCGGAGGTCGGGGATCTGCAGGGCGTCGGCCAGGATCCAGTACCCGTCCAGCTCGAGGAGGGGGAGGCTGTTCAGGAAGATGTTGAGGTAGGCCAGCACCGTGAACTTCGACAGCAGCGGCGCCAGAAAGCTGCTCGGCTCGAACCAGACCAGGATCGAGAACACGCCGGCCACGAGCAGTCCCGAGTAGGGACCGGCCGCCGACTGCACGATCCGCTCCCGGCGCTCGAGCATGAGCCCGTCCGAGGACTCGATGAAGAACGCCGGCGCCCCGAAGAAGATGAAGAACCCGGCGGACTTCACCCGGCGCCCGTAGTGGACCAGCACCGCGGCGTGGCCGAGCTCGTGGATGAAGATGTGGAACAGCTGCAGGCCCAGCAGGATCAGGAAGCCGAGGGCGATGGAGTCGCCCCGGATCTGGAGGCGGTCGTCGCGCACGTTGGACACGAACGCCGCGATGCCGGCGAGGGCCACGATCGTCGCGAAGACCTGAAACCGCCGCGTGAACACCGCCCGCAGGCCGTGGTCGTAAAGCCACCGGGCGAACCGGTCCGCGTTCTTCCACTCCAGGCGGAGCGTGGTCGCGAACTCCTGCAGCTTGGAGCGAAGGAGCCCGCGGTGGTGCAGTCCGCGTTCGAGCGCCGCGTCCACGTCCAGGAACGGCGTCTCGAGGAACCCTCCGACGTGGAGCTGGTAGACGAGGTCCGCGACGCTGGACAGCTCCAACTCCCCCGACTCCCGGAACCGCGCGAGCACGATCTCCCGCACGGTGCGGGTGCCGTCCATGAGCGGGAGCAGGTCCGCCTCGGGCCAGGTCAGCCGGTAATGGATGAGGTCGCGCAGGTTCGCGGCCATCGCGTAGTCCTCGCCCAGGCGGACCTCGAACCGCTTGACCTCGATGTCGTCGCGCAGCTTCGGATGGAACTCACCGAGGTCGGTGAGCTGCTCGAGCCGGTCCCACACGTCCTGGGCCCGCCGGCCGCGGCGGCCGCTGCGTCGCAGGCCGCCCTCGACGGCCGCCCAGACGCTCGTCATTCGACCGTGATGTGGAGGTGGGCGATCCGGCCGTCGTCGTCGAGGAGGAAGCGGTCCACGACCCGCGGCTGGCGGCCCGCGCCGGTGTCCTCGAACACGACCCGGCAGCCGTCGGCGCGGTCCTCGTACGCGGCGATGCCGATGATCGAGTTGGCAGGCAGGATCGTGTCCGCGAAGAACTCACGGATCGCGTCGCGGCCCTCGAACCGCCCCGTTTCGTGCTCGACGACCGCGTCCTCGGCGAACAGCTGCATCAGCGCGTCGACGTCCCGCGCATTGGCCCGGGCCACGTAGCGGTCGACCACCTCGCGGGCCTTCACGCCGCGGAACGGTATCTCAGTGGGAGGCGGTGACGGTGACGTTCACGGTGC
>JBBDTT010000019.1:0-5827 GCA_040904285.1 Actinomycetota bacterium | reverse complement strand
GGGGCCGGGGCCGGTCGTGCGGAGCTTCAGGATCGGAGCGCCCGGAGCGGAGACGACCCGGGCCGGTCCGGTGACCTCGACCGCGTAGCCGTGTGGATAGTGGCGCGGGGGCAGCACGACGTCGGTCGGGGCACGGATCGACGGGTCGGTCGTGTAGCTGAGCTCGAACACCCGGTCGGCGGCCGCGTGCTCGAACGACCACGAGAGCGGGATCCCGGCCACGGCCTGCGGATACGCCCGGACCAGGACGTCCAGCTTCTCCTGCTTCAGGTTGTCGCCGGCAGGGGGCCTGCGGATGTCGTGGACGATGCCCTCCATCGGGCGCTCCCCCGATGGATCGCGGCCGAAGTAGGACCAGTATTGCCACGACATCATGTGGCGGTCGGCGGCCTCGACGTCGCGGGCGATCTCGTCGAGGGCGTCCGTCGCCCCGAACTCGGAGAGGAGCAGCGCGTCGCCGGTCGCCTCCGAATGGGCGTTGGCCTGCTGGTACGGGCGGTCCACGCCGAGCGGGCAGGCCGCCGGCCCGAGGATCCCGCCCGGGATCCCAACCGTCGAGCCCAGGCAGTACATGTGCCAGGAGAAGCCCGCGCGCTCGTCGCCGGTGTCGGGCATGAACGTCATCGTCCCCGAACCGAACACCGGGTGGGTCTCGTAGAACACGAGCTTGCGACGGTCGACGGTGCGGATCTGATCGATCACCCGTTCGTAGAACGGGCCGAGGGACGCCTCGAACAGGGGGCATCCGATCGGGTTGATGCAAGTCGGGTACTGGCTGCCGGGCCACGCCTCGTTGAGCAGGTCGTAGCCGAACACGGCCGGCTCGCGTCGCAACCGCGTCGCGGCGACCTTCCAAGCCTGGGCGTAGGCGTCCTGGAGCCCGACCCCGTCCGGGCCCGGGTCGTTGGCCCAGAAGTGGTCGAACGCCCGCCACAGCGCGGGCATCGCGAAGTAGTTGCCCGGGAAGCCGAGGTCGGGCTGGTTGGGCAGGCCGTCGTCGATGACCGCCCAGTCCGGGAAGCCCTCGCCGTGGAAGCGCTCGTTGAACAGGTCCTGGTGGAAGTCGGCCAGGACGTGGATCCCGTGACGGCCGAGCATCCGGGCCAGGCGGGCGATGCGCTCCAGGTAGTCGCGCCGGTACTTTCCGCGCTCCGGCTCCAGGCCCTTGTAGATCAGGCCCAGGCGGACCGTGTTGAAGCCCTCGGATGCCAGGAACCGCGCGTCGTCCGCGCTGAACCCCATCTCGCCCGGGTCGTACGGCGGGAGCTTCGCCACCATGTTCACGCCGTGCAGGATCACCACCCGGCCGTGCGCGTCGGTGAACCAGCGTCCCTCGTGCCCCAGGGGCAGGGTCCGCGGATCGAGCGGTCGAACGGGGATCCCGCGCCGCGGCGCCGCGCTCGTGGCCGGCCCGGGCACGGCCAGCGCCAGGAGGGCCAGCGCGACGGCGAGGACTCGGCGCATGCCTTGGGGTTCGCGTCCACGCGGTCCGGCTCCTCCCCCGGCCGGGTTGCTCGTCCGGCCGGGTGCTGCCACGCTTGGCGGTCCGAACACGTCGCGACCAGCGGGAGGACCCATGCGCGAGTACGACCGGCTGTTCATCGGCGGGCGATGGGAGTCGCCGGCCGGAACCGACGTGCTCGAGGTGATCTCGCCCCACACCGAGGAGCCGGTCGGCCGGGTGCCCAAGCCGACCGAGGCCGACGTCGACCGCGCCGTCGCGGCGGCCCGCGAGGCGTTCGACCACGGCCCCTGGGCGCGGATGACCCCCCAGGAGCGCCAGGAGGCGGTGATGCGCTTCGCCGGGGCCTACACCGCCCGCCTCGACGACCTGAACCAGGCCATCGTCGACGAGATGGGCTGCCCCATCACGATGGCGACCCTCACCCAGGCCGGGGTGGGGATGATGATCGTCAACGCGTTCGTCTCGATCGCCCAGGCCTATCCCTGGGAGGAGCGCCGCCAGGGGATCTTCGGCGAGGTCGTCGTCCGCCGCGAGCCGGTGGGCGTCGTCGGCGCGATCGCCCCCTGGAACGTCCCGCAGTTCACGGCCATGTCGAAGATGGCCCCGGCGCTGCTGTCCGGGTGCTCGATCATCCTGAAGCCGGCCGAGGAGACTCCCCTCGACGGGATGATCCTCGGGGAGATCCTCGAGGCGGCCGGCATCCCCGAGGGCGTCGTCAGCATCCTGCCCGCGAGCCGCGAGGTCGGCGAGCACATGGTCCGCCACCCCGGGATCGACAAGATCGCGTTCACCGGCTCGACCGCGGCCGGCCGGCGTATCGCGGCGCTCTGCGGCGAGCAGCTCAAGCGGTTCAGCCTGGAGCTCGGCGGCAAGTCCGCGGCGATCGTGCTGGACGACGCGGACCTGGCCACGGTCGTCCCCGGCCTGAAGTTCGCCGGCCTGCTGAACAACGGGCAGGCCTGCATCGCGCAGAGCCGCATCCTGGTCAGCCGCGACCGCTACGACGAGGTCGTGGACGCGCTCGGCGGCATGTTCTCGGCGCTTCGAGTGGGCGACCCGCACGACCCGGCCACCGAGATCGGCCCCCTGGTCGCGGAGCGCCAGCAGGAGCGGGTCGAGAAGTACATCGCGCTGGGACAGGAGGAGGGCGCCCGCGTCGTGTCGGGCGGCAGCGGCCGGCCGGAGGGGCTCGACACGGGTTGGTACGTCCGCCCGACCCTGTTCGCCGACGTCGACAACTCCATGCGCATCGCCCAGGAGGAGATCTTCGGCCCGGTCCTGGTGGTCATCCCCTACGACGACGTCGACGACGCCGTGCGCATCGCGAACGACAGCGAGTACGGGCTCGGCGGATCGGTGTGGACCACCGACATCGAGGCCGGGGTCGACGTCGCCCGCCGGGTGCGGACCGGCACCCTGGCGATCAACGGATACGTCATGGACTTCCTCGCGCCGTTCGGCGGGTACCGGAACTCGGGGATCGGCCGCGAGTTCGGGCCCGAGGGGATGGACGAGTACGTGGAGATGAAGTCGATCGTGCCCCTCGCCCCACCCGCCCCCGTGAGCTGATCGGAGCCCCTTGGCCATCGCGTCCCGTCTCGATCACGCCGCCGTGCGAGAGCGGCTCGCGCCCTGGCTGGCCGAACGCCTCGGCGCGACCGGGGTAGAGCTGACCGACCTCGGCGGCCCGGCCTTCTCCGGCTATTCGAACGAGACGCTGCTGCTGGAGGCGGCGTGGGACGAGGGCGGCGAACGCCACACGCGCGGGCTGTGCGTCCGCCTCGAGCCCACCGAGCACCGGGTTTTTCACGACACCCTGTTCGAGACCCAGGTCCGGGTCATGCGGGCGCTCGGCGCCACGATCGTCCCGGTGCCGGACGTCCTGTGGCTCGAG
Source organism: Actinomycetota bacterium (assembly GCA_040904285.1). GTDB lineage: Bacteria > Actinomycetota > UBA4738 > UBA4738 > JBBDTT01 > JBBDTT01. The sequence continues at coordinate 2,468 of JBBDTT010000019.1, read as the reverse complement.
GAGGACCCCTCGATCCTGGGGGCACCGTTCTTCGTCATGGGCCTGCTCCACGGCCAGGCGCCCCCGGACAACCCGCCGTACCACGGGTCGGGCTGGCTCCACGACGCGACGCCCGAGCTGCGTTCGCGGGTGTGGCTGAACGGGCTCGATGTGATGGCCTCGATCCATCGCCTGGACCCCCACTGGGCCGGCGTCACGTTCCTCGACGTGGTCGACGCGGGCGGCCACCTCGCGCGCGACCGTGCGTACGCCGAGTGGGTACTGCAGGGACGCCCGTACCCGATCATCGAGGAGGCCTTCGCGAAGCTCGCGGCCGCCGTCCCGGGCCGCGACGTTCGGCCGGCGCTTGTGTGGGGCGACGCTCGGATCGGCAACATCCTGTTCGACGACCACGGCACCGTGGAGGCCGTGCTCGACTGGGAGATGGTCACGATCGGGAACCCGGTCGCCGCCCTCGCCTGGTTCATGCTCCTCGACCGCCCCCCCAGCGAGGCCGTGGACGTCCCGCGCCTCCCGGGACTCCCCTCCCGCGAGGAGACCGTGGCCCGGTGGGAGGCCAAGTCGGCCTACGACGCCCGGGACCTGGAGTGGTGGGAGCTTCTCGGCGCGACGCGGTTCGCGGCGATCATGACCCGGGTGCTGGACCTGCTCGACGACTCGGGGACCATGCCGGGGGCGCGGGCCACGATGTCTCTGGACAACACCGCCACGAAGCTCCTCCGTATCGTCCTCGACGAGGGCAGGGTGTGACGCTCTCCCCGCTCGACGACCTCCCCGTCCACCAGATCGCCCAGCCGGTCCGCCACGTCGCCACGAGCGACCGCAACTTCTACGACCGCTACTACTTCAACTGCCACGCCGGCGACGAGCGGCTGATGCTCGTGACCGGCCTGGGCCAGTACCCGAACCTGGGGGTGGCCGACGCGTTCGCCGTGGTGAACGACGGCCGGGTCCATCGGGTGGTCCGGGCCTCGCGGGAGCTGGGCGCCGACCGGGGCGACACGTCGGTGGGGCCCTTCCGCGTCGAGGTGCTCGAAGGGCTTCGCCGCCTGCGGACGGTCCTGGAGCCGAACGAGCACGGCCTGGACTTCGACCTGACCTGGGAGGGGTTCGACCCCGCACACCTGGAGCCGTCCCACGTCGACCGGACGCCGCACGGCCGGATCCTGATCGACTCGTGCCGGCTGGCCCAGACCGGTTCCTGGACGGGCTCGATCCGCGTCGGCGAAACGGCGTACGAGGTCACCTCCGACGCCTGGCAGGGATCGCGGGATCGCTCGTGGGGCGTCCGCCCGATCGGCGAGCCGGAGCCGCCCGGCATCGCGGCGAAGGACCAGGCGCTGCCGGGGTTCTTCTGGCTCTACGCGCCGATGCGTTTCCCCGACTGGTCCGGGTACTTCGTGGTCCAGGAACGCCCGGACGGCCGGCGGGTCCTGGAGGAGGCCGCGCGGATGCCCTCGTTCGCGGCGGGCGGCGCGCCGGGCGAGCCGGAGGCCCTCGGCCGGCCCGAGCACGAGCTCACGTTCGTCGACGGAACGCGGGAGATCGCCTCGGCCGTCCTGCACCTCGGCGAGCTGAAGGTCCTCGCGACCCCGCTGCTCCGGCTGCACGTGGGGATCGGCACCGGCTACGGGTTCGACGCCGACTGGCGCCACGGGATGTACCAGGGCCCGCTCGTGGTGCAGGGGGTCGAGCACGACCTGACCAGCGAGATCGGCCGGGCCAACCTGTGGGGGCTCGTCGATTCCGTGGCGCGCTTCGAGCTCGAGGACGGGACGGTGGGACACGGCCTGTTCGAGTACCTCGTCCTGGGGCCGCACGAGCGCTACGGCTTCACCGGCTTCTGACGGTAGGGTCTGGCCGTGGTCGAGCTCCCGCCTCCGCCCCGCCCGCAGGGCGCGATGCGCCGGGGACAGATCCTGGGCGCCGCCTTCGAGCTGTATCGGAAGTCGTTCCTGCCGTTCGTCGGCATGGCTGCCGCGCTGAGCGTTCCCCTGACGCTGGCTCAGACCTACCTCCTGGAGCAGGTGCGGGTCGAGGAGCTGATCAAGGTCGAGGGCGAGCGGCTGGTGGTGGATCCGCGGTTCTGGGGGTTCCTCGCCGGGTCGATCGCGATCGGCCTCGCGACCTCCCTGCTCCTCTCGATCCTCACCGCCGGCCTGACCCGTGCGGCCCTTCACGCGGTGGCCGAGGACCGGCCTCGGATGGGGGAGTCCATGGCGTTCGCCTTCCGCAGGTTCGGCTCGGTGCTGTGGATCGGCCTGCTGACCGCGCTGTTCATGCTGGCCGGGTTCCTGGCGTTCATCGTCCCCGGGATCATCATCCTGGTCCGCACGCTGCTCGTGATGCCGGCGTTCGTCCTGGAGGGCTACAAGGGCTCCGAGGCCCTGAAGCGCTCGTGGCGCCTGGTCAAGGGCGAGGGCTGGATGGTGTTCGGGATGTGGGTCCTGGCCGCGAAAGCGGCCCGG
>JBBDTT010000018.1:0-12381 GCA_040904285.1 Actinomycetota bacterium | reverse complement strand
CGCATCGCGGCGGCGGCCGGTGCCGGCGAGATCCTGGCCAGCGAGGACACCCTGGCCGAGGCCGGCGACGGCTTCACGGTCTCCGACGCACGGGAGATCGCCGCGAAGGGCATCCCCGAGCCGGTCCACGTGGCGCGGGTGGAGTGGCGCTCGGCCTGAGCTACGCGTCGGCGAGCTGCGCGCGGAGCAGGTGCTTCTGGACCTTGCCGGCCAGGGTCCGGGGGAACTCGGCGACGATCTCCAGGCGCTCAGGCGTCTTCTGCTTCGCGACGCCCTGTTCGGCGAAGTGCTGGACGATCTCCTCGAGGGTCGGGGCCTCCTTGCCGCTGAAGATCACGAACGCGCACACGCGCTCGCCGTACTTCGGGTCGGGGACGAATGTCACCGCGGCCTCGAGGACCTTGGGGTGGCGGACCAGGACCTCCTCGACCTCGCGGGCGGAGATGTTCTCGCCGCCGCGGATGATGATGTCCTTCTTGCGATCGGTGATCGTCAGGTAGCCCTCGTCGTCCAGGCGGCCGACGTCGCCGGTGTGGAACCACCCGTCCGCGTCAAAGGACTCCTCGTCCAGGTGTGCATCCACGTAGCCGAGGCACTGGTCGGGGCCGCGCGTGACGATCTCGCCGTCCTCGCCCGCCGGCACGTCGTTGCCCTCGTCGTCCACAAGGCGGAGCTCGATGTCGTCCATGGCACGGCCGTCGGTGTGGATGCGCTTGTCCGCGGGGTCGGTCAGCCCGCCCATGGTGATCGAGGGATGCTCGGTGCAGCCGTAGGACCGGATCGTGAACAGGCCGAGCTGTTCGGCCTGCTCGAGCAGGAACGACTGGATGTTGGCGCCGCCCACGCCGAACAGCTCCATCGAGGACGTGTCGGTGTTCGCGTAGTCGGGGTGGGTGATCATCGTCATCAGGAAGAACGTGGCCCCTCCCGTGCGCGTGACCCGGTGCTCGCTGATCAGGTCGAGGGCCCACTTCGGGTCCCACCCGTCCATCAGGATCAGCTTCCGGTAGCCGAGCAGGAACGGCGAGATCAGCGCCGAGTAGATGCCGGCGATGTGGCCGAGAGGGCTCGGGCACAGGAACACGTCGTGGTCGTCGCCGCCGGACGTGGCGGCGATGGCGCGGCACTCCGCGAACAGGGTGTTGTGCGAGTGAACGACGCCCTTGGGTTCGGCGGTCGTGCCGCTGGTGTAGGCGAGGATGTGCGGCTCGTCGGGTGAGAGGTCCGGGCGGGGGAACTCGCGGGTCGCGCCGCTCGCGACGTCCTCGTAGCGCAGGCACCCGTCGGGGACCTCGTCGCCGACCACGATGACGTGCTCGAGGTCCGGGAGGCGGGGGCGGATCTCCTCGAGCATCGGCAGGTACTCCACGCTCGTCCACCGGTCGGGGACGACGAACGCCTTCGCGCCGGACTGGCGAAGGATGAACTCGACCTCGGCGGACTTGTAGATGTGGATGATCGGAACGACGACCAGACCGAGAGCGGCCGCGCCGAGGTAGACCTCGCACCCCTCGATCCAGTTGGGCATCTCCATGGCGAGCACGTCGCCCTTGCGCAATCCGAGGGCGTGCAGCGCGCCGGCGATCCCCTGGCCCCGCTCGTGGAGCTTTCCGTAGGTCGTCTCGGCGGGGCGGGCCATCGAGGCGACGAGGAACTCGTGGTCCGGCCACCGCTCGACGCAGCCCTCGCGCAGGACCTCGTCGAAGGGCCGGGGCCCCCACAGCCCGCGGCTTCGGTAGTCCTCGAACAGGGCGGCGCGGGCTTCCTGGCGCGGGAACGTGGTCTCCACGGGTCCTCACCTCTCGCGGTCGGGTCGCGAGGATCGTATGACGACAGATACGCTCGCCATCAATGCTCCTCGTCGCCCTGATCCCGCCGCCGTCTCCGCCGGAGATCGCCGCGCCCGCGTACCAGGGGATGCTCGGCGAGGGCTGGGAGGTCCGGGCCTTCCGCGAGCAGGGCGAGGTCCCGGACGACGTGGCCGCCGAGGCCGAGTTCCTGATGCCGGCGGCGTCCCAGGGGGTGGACGCATCGCTCCTGTCGAGGATGCCCCGGCTGCGGATGGTGCAGGTGCCGGGACACGGCTACGACCACGTGTCGCTCGCCGACGCCGCCGCGGCGGGAGTTCCCGTCTGCTCGGTGGCGTCGAGCGGCGCCGAGGCCCACACGGTGGCCGAGATGGCCATCCTCCTGGCCGGCGTGGCCAGCCGCCAGATCGTCAAGGGCCACGACCTGGTGCGTGGCGGCGGGTGGGGCGCGCAGGCCCTGCTGCTGACGGGCGGGGTCCTCGAGCTCGCCGGCAAGACCATGGGCCTGGTCGGCCTGGGCCGCATCGGGCGCGAAGCCGCGAAGCGGGCCCGGGCGTTCGACATGCGGGTCCTGTACCACGACGTCGTGCGGCCCCCCGCCGAGGAGGAGGCCTCGCTCGGGATCGAGTTCCGCGAGCTGGACGACCTGCTGAAGGAGAGCGACGTCGTGTCGCTGCACGCCCCCCTCACCCGGGCCACGCGCGGGCTGATCGACGAGCGGGCGCTGTCGCTGATGCGCGGCAACGCGGTCCTGGTGAACACGAGCCGGGGCGCCCTGGTCGACGCCGCCGCGCTGGCCGACGCGCTGAAGGCGGGACGGATCCGGGCGGCGGCGCTCGACGTGTTCGAGACCGAGCCCCCGCCGCCCGATTCGCCGCTCGTCGGCCTCGACAACGTCATCCTGTCGCCGCACATGGGAGGGGTGACCGGCGAGTCGGTCCTGCGCATCCTGGGAGCGGCGATTGAGAACGTGCGTCGGGTGTCCCGGGACGAGGAGCCACTCGACGTGATCGAGGACCCGGACCTCGGATGATCCGCGGCGGCCGCCTCGTCGCGCGCGCCCTCGCCGCGAACGGGCCCGGGACGGTGTTCGCGCTGTGCGGCGACCACATCACCGCGACGCTGGACGGCTGCCCCGACGAACGGCTCCGGGTGGTCGACGCGCGGCACGAGGCCGGCGCCGGCTTCATGGCGGAAGGATGGGCGCTCGCGACGGGTGAGCCGGGCGTCGCGATCGTCACCGGAGGGCCCGGCCTGACGAACGTCCTCACGCCGATCGCCGACGCGGCCAGCGCGGGTGTGCCGATGGTGGTGATCACCGGCGCGATCCGCCAGTCCGAACGCGGGCGCGGGTTCCCCCAGGACGTCGACCACCTGGCGGCAGCGCGGCCGTTCACCGTGTGGTCGGACGTCGTGGGCTCGGCGGAGACGATCTCCCTCGACGTGGGCGAGGCCTTCCGCCAGGCTCGGGCGCGGCGGGGGCCGGTCCTGCTCCAGGTGCCGCTCGACGTCCAGCTCGCCCAGGTCGAGGACCCCGGCGCGATCGAACCGCCCGCCCCTCCCCGGCCGGACCGCGTGGAGCAGCGCGAGGTGGCCCGCGCGGCGAACACGCTCCGCGACGCCGAGCGTCCGCTGGCGATCGTCGGCGAGGGCGCCTTCTGGTCGGGCGCGGCCGCCGCGGTGCGCCGCTTCGCCGAGACGTGCGGCGTGCCAGTCTTCACGGTCCGCGCGGCGCGAGGCCTGCTCCCCGACGATCACGAGCTGGCGTTCGGACAGCCGAACTTCCTCGGCTGGCTGGGGCAGCACGCGTTCCCCCTCGCCGACGCACTGCTCGTCGTCGGGTGCGAGCTCGACATCGTCCTGGCCTTCGGCGGGATCGCCCCGCAGGCCCGGCTGGTCCGGCTCGACTCCGACGTCGAGCGGGCCCACCGCCACCGCAAGCCGGACGTCGCGGTGATCGCCGACGAGGCCTCGGCCCTGGACGCCCTCACCGACGCCCTCGGCGCGCGCGAGGACGAGGCCTGGATCGAGGAGCTCCGCGTCGCGGCGGTAGGACCAGAGACGCCGCCCCCCGACGCGCCGGACCTGGCCGCGCCGCCCCACTCCGCCCGCCTGATCGACGCCGTGGCCCGCGCGGCCGGCACGCCGGCCACCTTCTCGATCGACGCCGGCGAGCTGGCGCTGTGGGCCATCGCCGGCCTCCCCGCCTCGGGCCCGGGGCGGCTGCTGACGTCGTTCGCCACGCCGCTGGCCACGCTCGGCAACGGGGTTCCGTTCGCGATCGCCGCCAAGCTGGCCCGCCCCGAGGAGCCGTCGATCGCCGTCGTCGGCGACGGCGCGTTCGGCCTGTCGGCGATCGAGATCGACACCGCCGCACGCCACGGCATCGGGATCGCGGTCGTGGTCGGCAACGACGCGGCGTGGGGCATCGTGAAGCGGCAGGCCGAGATGGGGTTCGGCCGTTCGGTGGCGGCCAGGCTGCCCGGCGCGCGCTACGACCGCGTCGCCGAGGGCCTCGGCGCGCGCGGGGCGCGCGTGGCGGACCTGGGCTCGCTCGACGCGGGCCTCAATCGCGCCTTCGACGGCGCGGGCCCCGTCGTGATCGACGTCCGGATCGACCCCGAGCCCGTCCACCCGGCGATGCGGTTCATCGCGGCCATGTTCGCGCCGGATTCCGGCTAGCGAACCGTGTGTGGTTGAGTTCGACCCTCGAACGTTCCCCGGACCAGGAGGTACGACATGCGCGGTGGCGCGCTCGCGGCACGGTGGCTGAAGGCACAGGACGTCACGCACGTGTTCGCCCTGTGCGGTGAGCACGTCCTTCCGTTCCTCGACGGCTGCTTCGAGGAGGGCATCGAGGTGATCGGCGCGCGCCACGAGGCCAGCGCGGTCCTGATGGCCGAGGCGTACGCCAAGGTCACTGGGCGGCCCGGCATCTCGGTCGTCACGGCGGGCCCGGGCGTGACGAACGCGATGACCGGCCTGGCCGTGGCCAACACCAGCGGCAGCCCGGTGATGCTGATCGCCGGGCGGACCTCCACGCCGAAGCGGCTCACCGGGACGTTCCAGGACATCGACGGACGGGCCCTGGCCAACGCCGCGACGAAATGGAACGAGACCGTGTTCGACGCGGACCGGATCCCGGACTACCTCGAGGCCGGGTGGCGGCGGATGGTGGGCGGGCGTCCCGGGTCGGTGCTGCTCGAGATCCCACACAACGTCCAGAAGGCCGAGACCGCCGACGCCGAGCCGGCCGCGATCGTCCTGCCCGAGCCGCCGGGCGCGGCTCCCGAGGCCCTGGCCCGGGTGCTCCAGGTCCTGGGCGAGGCCGAGCGGCCGCTGGTCGTGGCGGGCAGCGGCGCCTTCTGGTCGGGCGCGGGCGAGGCGCTGCGCGCCTTCGCCGAGCGGACGCAGATCCCGGTCACCTCGGTGAACTCGGGGCGGGGCCTGCTCCCCGACACGCACGAGGGGTGCCTCGGGCCGATGTCGCAGGCCGGGATCGCCCTCATGCAGTCCGACGTGGTGATGCTCCTCGGGACCAAGCTCGACGCGAGCGTCACGTTCGGCGGACCGCCCCTGTTCACGGGCAACGAGAAGCTCGTCCAGGTCGACATCGAGCCCTCCTCGGTGGGGCTGAACCGCATGCCCGACGTCGGGCTGCTCGGCGACGTCCGCGTCGTGCTGGAGCAGCTCACCGAGGCGTGGGACGCGAAGCCCAAGGACGCGTGGCTGGCCCAGGCCAAGGAGGCGGCCACGATGATGCACATGCAGTGGGGTGAGACCACGAAGGGTGAGGGCTCCCCCGTCCCGCCCGGGCGCATCCCCGGAGCGATCCTCGAGGAGACCGGCGACGACGCGATCCTGGTGACCGACGGCGGCGACATCCACACCTGGGCGATCACCGTCTTTCGGGCGAACTTCCCCGGGTCGCTCCTGGCCACGCACGACGCGCTCGGGACGATCGGGGTCGGCGTCCCCTACGCCGTGGGCGCCAAGGCGGCCGCCCCGGACCGGCCCGTCGTGATGTGCATCGGCGACGGCTCGTTCGGCTTCGGGGCCATGGAGCTCGAGACCGCGGCGCGGCACGGCCTGCCGTTCGTAGCCGTCGTCGCGAACAACGGCGCGTGGGGCAACATCCGCCACGAACAGGGGAAGCAGTTCACGCAGAACGACGCCACGCAGCTCTCCGTCGCCGCGTACGAGAAGCTCGCCGAGGCGTTCGGCGGCCACGCCGAGCGGGTGGAGGACGCGGCCGAGGTCGGTCCCGCCATCCGCCGGGCCATCGACTCCGGCAAGCCCGCCGTCGTGAACGTCATCGTCCAGCAGGGCGTGGTGAGCCAGATCACCGAGATGGTCGGCGGCATGATGGCGATGCTCTGAGCCCGATCACGTGCCCGGCTGGGACGCGATCGTCGTCGGAGCGGGGGCCGCAGGAGGGATCCTCGCGGCGCGTCTCACCGAGCGCGGGCGGCGCGTGCTCCTGCTCGAGGCCGGCCCGGACTTCCCGGAGAACCCACCCGAGCTGCTGACGACGGACCTGCGCATCCCGGTCCACGAGTTCGACTGGGGCTACCTGGCGGAGGACCGCGGCATCCCCCTGCCCCGGGGCCGCGTCGTCGGCGGCTCGTCCGCGGTCAACGCCGTCGCGGCCGTCCGTCCTCAGCCCGCGGACGTGGCCGCGTGGGGACCGGAGTGGACGTGGGAGCACTGCCTGCGGGCGCTGTGCCGGCTGGAGGACGACGTCGAGTTCGGGCACGAGCCCTACCACGGGCGCGGCGGGCCGATCCGGATCGCCCGCACCGACCTCCGGGCGGCGGCGCCCGCCACGCGCGCCGCGTTCGAGGCGTGCCTCGAGGCGGGCTACGCCGACGCGCCGGATCAGAACGCACCTGGCGCCACCGGGGTGGGCGCGCAGCCAGCGAACGTCCGGGACGGCGCGCGGCAGTCGACCCTGGTGACGTACCTGCGCGAGGCGCGGCGCCGGCCGGAGCTGGAGTTGCGCGCGGACACGCTGGTGGACCGCGTGATCCTACGAGACGGGCGCGCCACCGGCGTGGTCACCGCGGCCGGCGAGAAGCTCCAGGCCGACAACGTCCTCCTGTCCGCCGGCACGTACGCCTCCCCGGCGATCCTGCTCCGCTCGGGCATCGGCCCCGCGGCGCACCTCGCCGAGACCGGCGTCGAGACGGTCGCGGACCTCCCGGTCGGCGAGGGCCTCTCGGACCATCCCTCGATCGGGGTCCTCGCGGAGGCCCGGGACCACGCTCAGATCGACCGCGACCTGCTCATCCGGTTCATGCTCCGCGTCTCGTTCGACGGGCGCGACGGCGAAGAGGACGCCCACATCTTCGGACCGTTCACCGAGACGGCGGTGCGCACGCCGATGCCTCCTGGAGGCTTCGTCCTGGCCGGGTTCGGGGCCCGGCCCCTGTCGCGGGGCACCGTTCGCCTGCGCTCGAACGATCCGGCTCACGCGCCGCGGATCCGGCTCAACTACTTCGACGAGCCGGGCGACCTCGACGTTCTGTGCGCGGGCGTGGACCTGATCCTGGAGCTGTACCGGACGGAGCCCCTTGCGTCGGTGACCGAACGGGTCCTGTTCCCCGACCCGAACGAGGACCCGGCGCAGCGCCGGGAGCTGATCCGGGCCGTGTCGCTCACCGACCACCACCCGGTGGGGACCTGCGCGATCGGGCCCGTCGTCGACCAGCACCTGCGGGTCCACGGCGTGGACCGACTGCGGGTGTGCGACGCGAGCGTGATGCCCGACATCCCCCGGGCGAACACGAACCTGGCCACGATGATGGTGGCCGAACGCTTCGCCGAGCTCTACGGAGCCGAGTGAAGCTAGAAGGGGTTGACCGGCGTCCGCTGCGTGGCGGGCTTCGCCTTCCCGTTGCCGGACGCGGCCGTGGCCGGCGTGCGGCGCTTGGCGGCACCCCCAGTGACCTTGTACCGGTTGAGCGACGTCGTCCGGCCGCGGGTCACCCGGCGCAGCCGCGCCTGGAGGGACTCGACCGCCTCGCCCAGCTCGTCGAGGGCGTCGCCCAGCCACTCGCGGGCCGCGCCGGCGAGCGTCGCGTCGTCCATCGACTCGAGGGCTGCCAGCGAGCGGGCCGCCCCCCCGATCGGGCCGCGCAGCCGCGAGACCGGCACGGTCGCGGCCTGACCGTCGCCCGCCCGCGATTCGCGGGTCAGGCGGTCCACGCTCCACACGCCCAGGGTGGCGCGCTCCAGCCAGCTCACCCGGGCGGGGAGCCCGGCCACGGCCTGAAAGTGGGAGAACGACAGGCCCGGGAACCGGAACCGGATGCCGGGCTCGTACCGGGTCACGACCCAGCGGTAGCGGCGCACGGTGCCGTAGGACTCGCCGATGTCCTCGGCGAACTGCTGCAGGGCTCCCGAGCGGTAGCGGCGGTCCACGGTGTCGGCCAGGTGCCCGATGCGCCAGCGGCCTCCGTCGGCCTGGGCCCGCGCGGCGCGGCCCTCGGCCACCAGGCGGCCCCAGTGCTCGGGCGCGGCGGGCGGGGACGGCGCGGCCTTTCGGGCGAGTTGGGCAGGGATGGCGCTCACGGATGCACCTCCACGGCTCGGGGAACTGACGCTGACGTCAGTCTACGGTCGAGCCCTTCCACCGGTCAAGACGCGTGACGAAGGCCGCGCTGGTCGCCGGCGAGCGGCGGATGGCGGCCTCCGAGGCCGAGGCCCGGGCGAACCGAGGGGCTCGCGCCTTCGCCCGCCTCGGGGTCGGCGAAGGCGACCGCGTGGCGGTGGCCCTGCGCAACCGGCTGGAGTTCTTCGAGGCGACCGCGGCGGCGGGGCGGCTGATGGCGCCCGTCGTCCCCGTCTCGTGGCGGGCCAAGGCCGACGAGGTCCGCTACCTGACCGAGGACTCCGGCGCCGCCCTGCTCCTGGCCGAGGCCGACGGTCCGGACCCGGGCGGCGGCGTCCCGGTCCTGCGGGTGGGCGAGGCCTACGAGTCGGCCCTAGCCGCCGAGTCCGCCGACCCTCTGCCCGGGGCGCCCGATCCTCCCTACCCCGACCTGCGCTACTACACCTCGGGGACCACCGGCAGGCCGAAGCGCGTGGAACGGGCCATCAGCCCGGACCCCGCCGTCCGCGCCGAGGGCTCGAGGGCGTACGCCCGGTCGTGGGACGTCGACGACCCCGGCGGTGTGCACCTGGTGACCGGGCCGCTGTACCACACGGCCCCGTGCGCCTACGCCCACCACGCCCGCCTGCTGGGCCAGACCGTCGTGGTCATGGAGCGTTTCGACGCCGAGGAATGCCTCCGGCTGATCGAGTCCGAGCGCGTCACGTGGACGCATATGGTTCCGATCACCTTCGTTCGCATCCTGGCGCTGCCCGAAGCGGTGCGGACCCGCTACGACCTGTCCTCCATCCACCGCGTCCTGCACGCCGCGGCTCCGTGCCCGGTCGACGTGAAGCGGCGGATCCTCGAGCTGTTCCCCCCCGGGACGGTGTGGGAGTACTACGGGATGACCGAGGGGCTCGCGACGGTGATCTCGCCCGAGGAGTGGCTTCGCAAGCCCGGGAGCGTGGGGCGGGCCGCCCCCGGCCTCGACGTCCGCGTCCTGGACGAGGAGGGACGCGAGCTGGACCCCGGCGAGGTCGGCCTGGTCTACGTGTCGGCCCCGGGCGGCAACCGGTTCGAGTACGCCGGTGCGCCCGCCAAGACGGCCGAGGCGTGGCGCGGGGAACGGTTCACGGTCGGCGACATGGGCTTCCTCGACGAGGACGGCTACCTGTTCCTCAGCGACCGCAAGCAGGATCTGATCATCTCGGGCGGGGCGAACGTGTATCCGGCCGAGGTCGAGGCGGTCCTGTTCGGCCACCCCGCGATCGCCGACGTCGCCGTGATCGGCGTGCCCGACGAGGAATGGGGCGAAGCCGTGAAGGCCGTGGTCGAGGCGCGCGAACCGCTGGACCCCGGCGAGGTGATCGCGTTCTGCCGAGAGCGCCTGGCGCACTACAAGTGCCCCCGCACGGTGGACGTCGTGGAGGCCCTCCCCCGGGACCCGAACGGAAAGCTCCTGAAGCGGGAGCTGCGCGAGCGGTACTGGGCCGGTCGCGAGCGCCGGATCTGAGAGGGCCGTGCGCCGGGTCGCCGTCGTGGCCACCGCGCAGACCGACCTGACCTCGGGTGATTCCGAGGTCGGCACCCCGGAGCGGGCCTTCGAGGTGAGCCGCGCCGCGGTCGAGGCCAGCGGGCTGGACCGCGGCGAGATCGCGGTGACGCTCTCGGCCTCCTCGGACATGCTCGAGGGGCGCTCGTTCAACTTCGTGCACGGGCTCGAGGCGCTCGGAACGTGGCCCCCCGTCCACGAATCGCACGTGGAGATGGACGGCGCGTGGGCCGCGTACGCGGCGTGGGTGAAGCTGCTGACCGGCGAGTTCGACAGCGCGCTCGTGGTCGCGTGGGGCAAGACCTCGGAGGGGTCGCTTCCCGCGGTCCTGAACACCCAGCTCGACCCGTTCGTCCTCGCACCCCTCGGCCTGGACCACGTAACAACCGCCGCCCTGCAGGCGGACGCGTACCTGGCCCGGACCGGTGTGGGGATGGACGCCCTGGACGCGGTGGCCGAACGGTCGGCCGCGGCCGGCGCGGCCAACCTTCGCCTGTCCCGGATGGACCCGCCGCGCGAGGACGGACCGGCAGCCTCCCCACTGTGGCGCCGCCACCTGCCCCGCGAGGCCGACGGCGCGTGCGCGATCGTCCTCGCCGCCGAGGGGACGGCCGAGCGACTGTGCGAACGGCCCGCCTGGATCGCCGGAGCCGACCACCGCACGGAGACCGGCGCCCTCGGGCACCGGGACCTCTCGCGCTCGCCCGCGACCGAGCTCGCCGCGACTCGGGCCCGCGAGCTCGCCGGCTGGGACGACGCCGCGGTCGACGTCGCCGAGATCGGGGCGTCGTTCGCGCACCAGGAGCCGCTGCTGCGCGAGGCCCTGGGTCTGGACGCCGGCGCCGACGTGAACCCGAGCGGCGGCCCGATGGCGGCCGACCCCCTCATGTCCACGGGCCTGATCCGCCTGGCCGAGGCCGCGTCGCGGGTCATGGCCGGAACCGCCCGGCGGGCGCTGGCCCACGCGTCCGCGGGCCACGCCCTGCAGCAGTCGATGGTGTGGCTCCTGGACGGGGTTGCGCCGTGAGCCGGCGGGTGGCGGTCGTGGGAGCGGGGCAGACCCATCATGCGAGCAAGCGGCTGGACGTCTCGCTCGCCGGGCTGGCGCGCGAGGCGGTCGCCCGGGCCCTCGAGGACGCCGCCCTCGAGCCCGCGGACGTCGACGCGGTGATCGTCGGGACCGCGCCGGACTTCTTCGAGGGGGTCATGCAGCCCGAGCAGTGGCTGGCAGGTGCCCTGGGCGGGGCCGGGAAGCCGGTCCTGCGCGTGCACACGGCGGGGAGCGTGGGCGGCTCCACGGCGGTGACGGCGGCGGCGCTGGTGGCCTCGGGGCTGTTCGAACGGGTCCTGGCCGTCGCGTTCGAGAAGCATTCCGAGGGCGACGCGCTGTGGGGCCTGTCCCCGCGCAACCCGTTCGGGCGGGCGTTCGGAGCCGGGGCGGGCGCGTTCTTCGCCCCCCACTGCCGGCTCTACGCGGAGCGATCCGGCGCCCCGGCGGACATCGGGCCCCGGATCGCGGTGAAGGCACGCGCCAACGGAGCCCGCAACCCCCACGCCCATCTGCGCGCGCCCGTGACGCTCGACGAGGTGCTGGCCTCGCCGATGCTGTGGGATCCGATCCGCCGCCTGGAGAGCTGCCCGACCTCCGACGGCGCCGCGGCCCTGGTGTTCGCCTCGGAGGCGGTGGCCCGGGGCCGCCGGAGCGTCGCGTGGGTCCGCGGAGCCGCGGCGATGGCCGAGGCGACGAGCTTCCCCGGCCGCGACGTCCTCGATCCCGCGGCGGGGCGGGCCTGCGCGCGGGCGGTGTACCGGCAGGCGGGCGTCGACGCTCCCCGCCGCGACCTCGACGTGGCCGAGATCTACGAGCCGTTCAGCTGGATCGATGTCCTCTGGTACGAGAACCTCGGCCTCGCCGGGACCGACGCCGGATGGCGGCTCCTGGAGTCCGGCGCCACGGAGCTGGACGGCGAGATCCCCGTGAACCCGAGCGGCGGCGTGCTGTCGACGAACCCGATCGGCGCCTCGGGCCTCCTGCGCATGCTCGAGGCGGCCGAGCAGGTCCGGGGCCGCTGCGGGGGGCACCAGGTCGACGGCGCCCGCCTGGCCCTCGGCCACGCGTACGGAGGCGCCTCGAACTACTTCGCGATGATGGCCTTCGGAAGCGAGCCCGCATGACCGAACCGCTCCGGGTCGATTTCGCCGTGGAGTTCCCGTACCGGCACTCCACGGGCCCGGCGATCGGCCGGTTCCTCGAGGGCCTTCGGGATCGCGTGATCCTGGGCCGAAGATGCGAAGCGTGCGACCGGGTCGTGGTCCCCGCGAACGACCACTGCGAGACCTGCGCCCACGAGCTCGGCGCGTGGGTCGAGGTCGGCCCCGCGGGAGCGGTCGTGGGGCTGACGGCCGTGGCGGACGGCCGGACGTTC
>JBBDTT010000017.1:0-12387 GCA_040904285.1 Actinomycetota bacterium | reverse complement strand
GCTGGATCGAGGGCCACGAACCCCCGCCGCCGGGGCCCGACACGCCGATCAACCCCTCGGTGGTGCCCCCGGCGCCGGGGGACTGGTCGTTCCAGAGCCTCGGGCCGGGCGCGATGGCGGCGAGCGAGTTCGACGTCGCCGCCGCCGAGACGGAGTCCGCGCCCGGGCGGGTGCCCTCGCCGGTCTTCCGGTGGTGGCGCCTGCTGGCCGGCGCGATGTTCGGCGCGGCGATGGCCACCAAGTGGGCCGGGTTGACCGCGCTCGCCGGGGCCGGAGTGGTGGCCGGCATATGGGAGATCACGCGCCGCCGGCGAGCCGGCCGCCCCAATCCTGTCGGCGAGGCGATAGCCCAGGAATCGTTCGGCCTGCTGCTCGCGTTCGTCCTCGTCCCGCTGGTGGTCTATCTGGCGACGTACGTGGTCTGGCTGGGCGACCACGGGTGGAGCTTGACGGAGTTCCTCCGCCATCACGGCAACATGGCCGGGTTCCACTGGAACCTCGACGAGTTCAAGGAGAACGGCGACCTGACCCATCCGTATCAGGCCCGGGCGTGGACGTGGCTGCTGATGACCCGCCCGGTCTCGTACTTCTACGAGGGTACGGACACGACCGCCGCGGAGATCCTGGGCATGGGCAACCCGGCGATCTTCTGGGGAAGCCTCTTCGCGGTACCGGCCGTGGTCGTTCGATGGGTCCGTCGGCGGGACTGGACGGCGGGGCTGGTGGCGGCGGCGTTCCTGTTCCAGTACGTGCCGTGGCTGGGAGTGCACCGGCCGATGTTCCTGTTCTACACGACCCCGCTCATCCCGTTCATGGTCCTGGCCGCGACCCTCGCGCTGCGGTCGCTGTCCGACGTGCGAACCCGCAGCGGCGCGAAACCGTTCGCCCCGGCCGCGGGGCTGCTGGTCGGGATCTCCGTGATCCTGTTCGTGTTCTTCTTCCCGATCCTGGTCGGCGACGAGATCTCGAAGTCCGCCTGGGACGTCCGGATCTGGTTCCCCTCATGGGTGTAGGCGAGCGCAACCGCGCGCGGCGCGAGCGCTTCGAGGCCCTCGTCCTGGAGGCCCTCGACGGGCTCCCGGAGTGGGTGCGGCAGCGCCTGGAGAACGTCGAGGTCCTGATCGAGGACCGGCCCCCGCCCGGCGAGCCCAACCTCCTGGGCCGCTACGAGGGGATCCCGCTCACCGAGCGCAACGCCGCGTACACGTTCGTGCTCCCGGACCGCATCTCGCTCTACCGGTCCACCCTCGAGCGCGACGGCCCGAGCGACGACGTCCTGCGAGACCGCGTCCGCCACACCGTCGTCCACGAGTTCGCCCACTACTTCGGGATCAGCGACGACCGCCTCCGCGAGATCGACCGCTACTAGGAAGACCAGCCGGCTGGGGTGGCCGCTCCCGCGTGGGTACCCGGCCGCGCCCGAACCGAGCGTGAGAGGATGCGCCCGTGCGACTGGGGATGACGCCGCCGATCGAGGTCGCGGGCATGCGGTCGGCGATCGAGCTGGCGATCCGCGCGGAGTCCCTCGGCTACACCGACGTGTGGTCGGCCGAGGTTGGCGGCACCGACGGGTTCACGCCGCTGGCCGCGCTCGCGGCGCGCACCGAGAAGGTACGCCTCGGCGTGGCCCTGGCCCCCGTCTACACCCGGCCCCCGGCGCTCACCGCGATGAGCGCCGCCTCGATCCAGGCGCTGTCGGACGGCCGGTTCGTCCTGGGGATCGGCGTTTCGTCGCCGGCGATCGTCGAGGGGTGGATGGGCCGCACCATCGAGCGACCCGTCGAGTACGTGCGCGAGTACGTGCACGTCCTGCGCGAGGCCCTCGCCGGACGGAAAGTGTCCTTCGAGGGCGAGACGCTGCACGCCGACGGCTTCCGGCTGCAGATCGAGCCGGGGGCGCCGGTGCCGATCCACCTGGGCGCGCTCGGGCCCCGCATGTGCCGGCTGGCGGGCGCCGTCGCGGACGGGGTGCTGTTCTTCCTCATGACTCCGGAGGGGTGCCGCGAGGCCCTCGAGCACGTGGCGGCGGGCGCCCGCGAGGCGGGCCGCGACCCCGCCGACCTGGAGGCGTTCGTACGCCTGCCGACGGCCGTCGACGAGCCCGAGGACCTGGTGCGGTTCATGGGACGCCGCCTGCTCACGGGCTACGCGATGACCCCCGCGTACAACGCGTCGCTGGCCCGCCAGGGGTTCGAGTCGCAGGCCTCGGGGATCGTCGAGGCGTGGACCGCCGGGGAGCGTGACCGCGCCACCGAGCAGTTCGACGACGCCATGTTCGACGACTTGTTCGTGCACGGAGACGCGGCCGCGTGCCGGGCGCGGATCGAGGCCTACCGCGAGGCGGGGATCACGACGCCGGTGGTCATGCCGATCTCGGTGGCCGGCTCGATCGAGGAGCGCGCCGAGCGGGTCACGGCGGCGATCGAAGCGCTCGCTCCCGCCGCCACGGGTTGAGGACCGGCACCAGCGGGGCGAGCCGGGGGTCCGAGCCGTAGACGAGCAGGACCAGCATCGCCCCGTACACGGGCAGGTGCCCGATGAGCTCGCTGACCCCGAAGAAGAACAGCGTCGCGTTGAACGGCACCCCCGCAACCACCACGGCGGCCTGGGGCATCGCGCCCGAGATCAGCAGCAGCCCGAACAGCACCTCGACGGCGCCGGCGAAGCGCACGAACGTCTCGTCGGCCACCGAGACGCCGACGGCGTCGAACAGGTTGAGCGCCGGGTAGCGGTCGAGGAAGCCGAGCGCCAGGTCCGGGTTGGCGAGCTTCTCGCTGAACGCCAGGACGATGAGGGAGCCGCCGACCATGACCCGCAGGTAGAACGCGGCCCACAGGACGCGCCGGTCGTCCCCGGTGGCCGCCCCGTAGCGGTCCGGGCCGGGCGGGAGCACCGCGAGGAACAGCGCGATGCCCAGCAGGTCGGCCCGCTCCAGGATCGCGACCGGACCGTAGGCGAGCATCCCGAGCGGCCCGGCGAGGACCAGCAGCGCGGCCGCCCATCGGATCTCGACCCCCGACACGAGCCACACCCCGAGCAACCCCTCCACGATCGCCAGCGCGATCCCGAAGCCGCCCTCCGGCAGGTCGAGGCCCGGCGCAAGGTAGGTCCCCCGGACGGACTGGGCCAGCAGCGAGACGCCCGCGTGGATCGCGAGGAGCCGCGGGATCCACGGCGACAACCGGCCGAGCGGCGCGAGGAACGGGACCTCCGGACCCCGGATGCGCCGGGCCGCCAGGCGCCAGGCCACGGCGAGCGCGACCGCCCCGCCCAGGAACGCCAGCGTCGCCGGGTCCGCGGCGAAGCTCCAGTCCGCGTCCGGACGGGCGTTGGTGAACCACTTCTCGTGCGCGAGCACTCCGCCCACCCCTCGACGCTACCCCCGCGTTCGGGAAACCGCGTATGCGTTCGAGCCGTTGCCGCCGGCTGGGCGAGGTCCTGATCCTGCCGGGGGTCCTCGCCTGGGCGCCCTACTTCATCCTCAGCCGGGACGGCGAGATCGCTTCCTGGCCGTTCCTGACGGCACACCTGTCGGGCGTGGTCCCCGGCGCGATCCTCCGCTACACCCCGCTCGGCGACCGGGTCCTGCGGAGGCCTACCCGAGCAGCGCCAGCAGCAGAAGCACCTGCGCCAGGTGATAGGTGACCATGATCGCCACCTCCGAGCGAGGGAAGGACCGGACGAACCGCGTCCAGCCGATCAGCGAGTCGGAGAGCATGAACAGCACCGCTCCAACGATCGCAAAGGCCGTGTGGAGGCCGTCCCACTCCGGCCGGAAGGGCGTCACGAGCGCCGACACCAGCATCGCCCCGATGGCGAGGTTGTAGACGGCCACCGGCACCGCGAACTCGCCCTGCTCCCGGGCCAGCATGCCCCGCCGGAGCCGTCCGTAGAGAACCGATCCCGCCAGCAGGACGACCGCGCCGGCGACGGCCGTCGGCACGTCGGCGCGCAGCGTGTCGAACGCGAGGACGTAGGCGAGGTGGGCGAACAGGAAGCACCACAGCCCCGCCGCGAAGCGTTCCCGGCGGAGCATCAGGAACACGTCGCCGAGAAGCGAGAGCACGAGAGCGGCCACGGTCGGCCCCCAGCGAGACGGCTCGACCGCTTCCCGCAGGACCACCGCCGCGACCACCAGCAGGCCCGTGGTGAGCGGCTTCAGGACGTACTCGCGGCGCTTGTTCCCGGCCTCGACCGCCCCCCAGTCGAGGGCAGCGCAGACCAGGGCGGCCGCCACCAGGGCGAGCGCGACCTGGGGGACGGCCTACTCCACGTAGAAGCCGCCGCGCATGAACGCGTGGAGGCGGCAGTAGTACACGTAGTAGCCCGGGTCCAGGCGGGCGGTGTCGAGCTCCCAGGTCGGCGTCGTCTGGTACGACACGTAGGCGTCCTCGACCATGTACCCCATCGGGCCGGAGTCCAGCACCCCGTCGGGATACGGGTAGTTCGAGGTCGCCATCCCGTTGCACGGCGCCTTGCACGAGGTCACCGTGTGCCGCACCAGGCCCGCGGCGTAGTCCTCGTTGACGAACGTGAGGGCGTCGCCCCGCTGGACGACGGGCGGCTCGACCGCCCCGCCCTGCTGACCCGGCAGGTAGGCGAAGTCCGCGATGTGCACGACGTTGCCGGGTGCGGCCGGGCCCGGCTCGGGCGGCGGCGCCGGCGTCTCGCAGTGGCCCGGATGGCACACGTGCTGCTTGGGATACATGTTCCACGGGTGGTTGATGACCGAGCGGGTGACCTCGAGCTTCGAGGCCTTCGGCTTGTTGATCAGCCACGGCGCACAGCCGGCGTTCGCCGGAGGCTGCGTGTCCTGGTCGATGTACACGCCGAAGAACAGCATGGCGTCGGGCCACGAGTTGGTCTTGGCGTCGTAGCCGCCGTTGCCGACCAGGACGTCGCCCTTGCGCACCCAGGCCCGCCAGGCGTTCTGGGTCAGGCCCATCTGGAAGTCGTCGGTGGGGCTCAGGCCGCCCCGGCCGAACACCGCGCTCCGGGCGATGGTCGTCCCGGGCAGCTTGTCGCCGTCACGGTTGCCGCACGGACGTTCCTTCGAGCCGAGGTTCGACAGGTACGCCTGGGTCCCACCGCCGTGCAGGTGGCCCCCCACGACCGCGATCTGCCCGGTCCAGGGCGAGGTCCAGGTCACGCCGAGGCCGGGCTTGATGCTGGCCGGACCGGTCGGGGACGCGGTCGTCCCGCCGCGGGCGTTCTCGTCCTTGCTCATGATCTTCTCGGTCAGGTCCTTGGGCCAGAAGTAGTGGCCGCCCGTCCGCGGGACGTTGAAGGTGCCGCCGAAGATCTGCGAGGTCAGGTTGTGGAAGTCCTGGCCGGTGGCGGCTTTGATCTCCTCACGCGTCCCGTGCACGAACCGGGACCACACGCGCAGGTACGCCAGCCTGGGTTCGGCCGTCTTGTTGTGGAGCATGGACAGGACGGCCAGGCGCTCGCCCTGCTCGATGAACATCCCGTAGCGCAGGCCGTTCCGGTACCGGGGGTCGGCCGCCGCGCGCGCGTCGACGCTCCCGCCCGTCATCTCCTCGCCGGTGCCGTAGATCCACCGGTAGTAGTTGGGGTTCTCGTGATCGAGGGCGATGAGGTGGGCGTGGTGGGTGTGGACGTCGTGGCCGCTGATGGTCTCGCCGGTGATCGCGTCGAGCACGAACATCCGCGTCTCGAGCGTGTAGCCCGTCGCCGTGGCCAGGTGGAAGTCCAGGCGGGACAGGTCCATCCCGGGGCCGATCACGTGCGGACCGGTGTCCAGGTAGAAGTTCTCGATGGTGCCGGCCGGCTTCGGCTCCAGGCCGGCGAGCCGGTTGGTGGGGCTGGGGGGCGGGAACGACGGGTCGCCGAACTGCTTCCAGATCCCGTCCGAGGCTCGCTGGAGCCACGCGGGGAGCAGCGCCTCGTCGGTCGCGGGGGCGGCGGCGGCCGGCGGGACGACGAGCGAGATCGCAACCAGGATCGTGAACAGGGCGGGCAACGTGCGCCGCACGGACAAACACCCCCTCGGGACGACGAACAGGGCCGGTTCGAAGACTGTATACCCGGCTTGGTCTCCTGTACGTCACGGAATCGCCGCGTCCGAACCGGAGCCTCCCTAAGGGCCCAGCGGCACGCGGGCGGCGCCCACGTAGGAGTCCCACCACACCGGCTGGATCACGACCGCGTTCCGCGACGTGACCGCGTCGACCATCAGCCCGTGGCCCACGTACATGGCGACGTGGCTGATCGGGCTGTAGAAGAACAGGAGGTCCCCCGGACGCAGCCGGTCCCGGTCCACGCGCGGGAGCGCGGCGTACTGCGCCCCCGAGTTGTGCGGCAGGCCGAAGCCCCCGAGGGCCCAGGCCCACATCATGAGCCCCGAGCAGTCGAACCCGCTCGGCGAGACGCCCCCCCACCGATAGTCGCTTCCGAGCGCCCCCAGCGCGGCCCGGACGGCCCGCCGGGCCGGCGCCGGGACCAGGTCGAGCGACACGTCACGGTCCCAGCCGGGCAGGTGGAGCTTCGGCACCACCCCCCGATGGGGGGGGCGAGGCTCGAAGGCGACGAGGCGAACGGCGACGGTCCCGGGTGCGGGGGAGGCGAGGCCGGCCCCGCGCAGGATCGCGGGGGCGGACCGGAGATTCCGGTCCACTTCGAGGCGCAGGGCGACCGCCGAGACCTGGATGATCGCGATGGCACCGAGGACGCCGGCGAGGAGCCGAACGGGCATTCGGGCATTCATGGGTTTGGGAACGCAAAAGGCTGCCCAGCAAGGCAGCCTCCGCCGGGAAACCCTAGACGGGGGTTCCGAGCAAGTCAATCACCCGGATGGGGGACCCCCTCGCTCGGGCAGGAGGTCGCCATGCAGGGCCCGAAGGTAGAGGAACCGGATCCGTACGGTTCGATCGACCCACGGGAGGAAGCATGCGGCGCTCCGGCACGATGCTCCGGACGGCCATCCTGGGGGTGGCGGCCGTCCTCCTGGTGGCGCTCGGCCTCCCCGCCCACGCCGCACCCAAGAAGTCGAGCGTGTCGATCTCCAAGGTCACGGTGGCGAGGACGGTGGCCGTCTCGGGCAAGCTGACGAAGGGCGCCGACGGGGCCGGCGCGATCCAGGTGGCGGCCGACGAGGCCGGCGACGACACGGACCTGGTGATCCCCAACGGCCTCGACATCACGACCGCCACCATCCGGGCCGACCTCGCCCCGAAGATGCTCACGTTTCATGTCGACCTTGCCGACGCCATGCCGGAGCTGACGATGCAGCCCGGGTTCGTCCTCAACTGGCAGCTGACCGTGGACGGCAACGACACGGGGACGTTCATCCACGCGGGCCAGGGGGGGGTGAACCCCCCGACCCCGGGCCCGTACTTCTACCTGTGCCGGATCGACGCGGAGGAGTTCTTCTGCGAGGACGAGCTCGACGGCGAGTTCCTCGAGGACGGCGCGACCGTGGAGGTGCCCTTCGGACTCCTCGGAGCGAGGCCCGGCTCGCGGATCGGCACGTCCGCCGCGCTCGACGGGGCGGAGTCGATCTCGACCACGGTCGGCGTGGCCGGCGGCGCTTTCCTCACCAGCGTCGGCGGCGACGAAGCGGCGGCCAAGGACTACACGATCCCCGGCGGCGTCTCGCTCGGCATCGCCAGGGCCGGCACGGCCCTCTCGAAGGTCGTGTACTCGGTCGACGCGAGGGTCAAGGGGGCCTCGTTCTCCGGATCCGTGCCGAAGCCGAGGAAGGCGGGGACCTACATCGTGGTCGCGAGGACCTGCTATGGAGCGGGCGTGTGCAGGTACGCCTCGAAGACGATCAGGATCTAGCCGCACCCCTCTCCCCCCTATGATCCGCCGCACCATGGCGCGTCGGGGAGCCGTCCGGAAGCCGAAGGTCGCCTTCGTGCTCGGTGGCGGCGGACACTTCGGCGCCTCCGAGGTCGGCATGCTCCGAGCCCTGCTCGAGGCGGGCGTCCGCCCGGACCTGGTCGTCGGGACCTCGGTCGGCGCGATCAACGGGGCGGCCGTCGCCGCGGCCCCCACGCTCGAAACCGTCGCCCAGCTGCGCTCGGTGTGGACCAGCACCGACGAGTCCGGTGTGTTCGGCGGCTCGTTCCTGTCGGGCGCGGCCAACCTGCTCCGCGGCCGGACCCACCTGCATTCCAACCGGCCCCTGCGGGCCATGCTCGAGCGACTCCTGCCGGCCACCTTCGAGGACCTCGCCGTGCCGTTCCAGTGCGTCGCGGCGTGCATCGAGCGGGCCTCGGAGCACTGGTTCGAGTCGGGGCCGCTCGCGGAGGCGATCCTGGCGTCGGCGGCGGTGCCCGGCATCCTCCCGGCCGTCGAGATCGGCGGGGAGCACTTCGTGGACGGCGGGATCGTGAACAGCATCCCCGTCGCCCGGGCCGTCGACCTGGGAGCGACGGAGCTGTACGTGCTGCACGTGGGCCGGATCGAGCGGCCGCTCGAGCCTCCCCGGACGCCGTACCAGGTGGCCGTCGTCGCGTTCGAGATCGCCCGGCGGCACCGGTTCGCCCGCGACCTGGCCTCGCTGCCCGAGGGCGTGACCGCCCACGTCCTGCCCACCGGGGAGACGAAGCCGGCCCGGGCCGGGAGCCTGGCCGACCTCAACTACCGTGACTTCCGCGCGATCGCCCGGCGGATCGACCGGGCCCACCGGGCCACCGCACAGCAGCTGGCGGCTTCCCCGAGGGCCTGAGGCGGACGTATCCTCCGCGCGACCGAACGGAGGCCCGCCCTGGATCACGTACCCCCCCGCCTCGTCCGGAGGCTCGTGCTGGCGCCCCTCGCGCTGGTCCTGTCCGCCGCGCTGCTCGTGATCTCCCCCGTCCTGATCCTCCTGGCCGTGATCGCGGACCTGTTCCTGCCGGGGAGCTGGCGGACCACCCGGCTGGTCACGTTCGGCGCCGTGTACCTGCTCTTCGAGGTGCTGGGGCTGCTCGCGCTGTTCGGGCTGTGGATCGTGAGCGGCTTCGGCCTGTTCATGCGCTCCGCGTGGATGCAGCGCCTGAACTTCGGGTTCATGCGCCAGTGGCTGACGGGCATCAACATCGCGGCGCGCAGGCTGTTCCGGCTGAAGGTGTGGATCGAGGACCGTCCGGAGCCCAGGCCGGGCCCGATCCTGGTGTTCGCGCGGCACGCCGGGCCCGGGAACTCGATGCTGCTGATCGGGACCCTGCTGATCGGCTACCGGCGGCAGCCGCGGATCGTGATGCTCGCGAAGCTCCAGTGGGAGCCGCTGTTCGACACGATGCTGAACCGCCTCCCCAACCGGTTCATCCGCCACGACCCCCGCAAGCGCGACCTGTTCGTCCGCACGATCGGCGACCTGGCGAAGGACCTGGGCGAGACCGACGCCTTCGTGCTGTTCCCCGAGGGCAAGGACTTCACCAAGCGGGTCCGGATGCGGGCCATCGACTACCTGCGCATGAAGGGCCACGAGCGTTCGGCGCTGCGGGCCCAGCGGATGCGCCGGGTTCTGCCGCCCCGGCACAACGGCGTGATGGCCGCGATCACGGCGGCCCCCGAGGCCGACGTCATCCTGGTCGCGCACTCGGTCCTGGAGGACGTGGGCTCGTTCGGTGAGCTGTGGAGCCGGATCCCCCTCGACCGGGTGGTCACCGCGCGGTACTGGCGGATCCCCGCCGCCGAGGTCCCGCGCGAGTCCGAGGAACTCATCGAGTGGCTGTACGGGTGGTGGGAGCGCATCGACTCGTGGATCGACGACCGCACGAACCTGGCCCAGGCCATCTCCGACGTGAAGGGCGAGTCCCTGATCTGAGGCCGGGGGCCCGTTCGCCGAGCAGCGTTTCCTGGAAAGCCGCGAGGCCGTGAGGTGATTGCCCGCCCAAGCTCGTGAACTTCGCGGCGCGTAGGTCGCGGGCCTACGGGCCGAGCTCCAGCAGGGACTGGTGCGCCCGGGACCGCTGCTCGTCGGTGAGCTCGCCGAACCACCGCTCGGACGGGTTCGTCTCGTTGAGCTCGCCCTGGATGATGAAGCGGGCCCGGGCCTCGTTGCCGCGTTCGCGCAGCCGCTCGACGGCGCGGGCGCGGACGGCGGGGTCGAACGCCATGACGCAGATCCTGGAGAGGGCCATGACCTCGACCGGCTCGGTGCCGGAGATGAACTTCTCCAGGGCGGCCATCCGCCGGCCGGCGTCGGGGTCCCCGATCGCCAGCCGGATCAGCTCGTCGATGTCCGTGATCGTCGTGACGTCGGGTGATGGGCCGGCGGGTTCGGCGTCCGGCGTCGCCTCCGCGGAGGGCGCTGGGGGTTCCTCGGCGGCGCGCTCGAACCTCGAGGTGACGTCGGCGGTGAGCTGCATGCCGCTCGGGCTGAGGTTGATCTCGAAGATCGCGTGGCAGTTGCCGCACATGACCACCTTGTCGCGGATGCCCCTGTCCATGGCGAGCAGGCCGCCCTCCTGGAACCGGATCGACGTGCCGCACCGAAGGCAGAGTGCGGTCTGGCCCATCAGCCGGTCGCCGAGCTCCGCGCCGCTCATCATCTGCACCCCCGACTCGCCGACGGAGATCACGTTCGCGCTGCGCAGGGCGTCCAGGATCTGCTGGCCGGCTCCGGTGGGCTGGGGCCCGGCGGGTGCGGCTCGCGCCGGGCGCTCCCTCGGCCCGCGCGCCCCCGCCCTCGCGTACAAGACGAACGTCACGACCAGGGCGACGTACAGGCCGAGGACGATGTAGGGGGCCACCTCGCCGGCGGCGGCGAACGAGATGGTGCCGACGATGAAGCCGGCGAACAGGCTCCCCCCGATCACGCCGCCGGTCGTGTCGTCCCCGTCTCCCGAGAGCACGTCGTCGATCGATCGGCCGGCCGGGTCGGCGCGGGCGACCAGCAGCGCCGCGCCGGTGGTGGCCACGGCCAGCACCAGGATCGCGATCCCCCAGGGGAGATGGTCCTTCAGACCGAACAGTCCCGGCAGGAGCAGGCCGGGGCCGAGGTACAGCAGCCCGTTGGCCAGACGGCTCGCGTCGAGGCGCTCGAGCATGACGTTCGAGTATGCGCTTGTATCAGCGGGTCGCGCTAGCCTTCCTCCCGTTCCGCCCCCGAAACACAAGCCATCGCCGACGTGAAGGCGAGTCCCTGATCTGACACCCCAGCTTGACATCCCATCCGACCTGAGCGTACGCTCTAAGCAATCGCTCAAAGCGAGCGCTCAAGGAGAGGAGAGAGGGCGATGGACGGGAACGGATCCCTGTTCGTGGTCTACGCGATCTACATCCTGGTGGCGGTCGGGCTCACCGCGTGGCTCGCCCGGACCCTGTTCCGCAGCGGCGTCGCCTTCCTGAACGACGTGTTCGCCGACAAGCCCGAGCTCGCGGACGCGGTGAACCGGCTGCTGGTCGTCGGCTTCTACATGCTCAACCTGGGCTACGGGCTGTACATGCTGCGGGCCGACCGGGGGCTGGACGCGTTCGGCTCGCTGCAGTTCCTGGTGAACCGGCTGTCGATCCTGCTCGTCGTGCTCGGGGCGATCCACTTCGTGAACGTGTTCGTGTTCTGGCGGATCCGCCTCCACCGCGAGCAGGGGCAGATGCCTCCCCCGGTCGCGCCGCACCTGGTGCTCCCGGCACCGCCCGCGCCGGCGGGGAAGTGACCGGCGATGGCGGGCACGGCGGCGACCTCGGAGGCGGCGCTTGCCTCCACCCGGAGCCTGACCGTCCTGTACGACGAGCGGTGCCGGTTCTGCCGCCGGTGCCGCGACTGGCTCCTCACCCAGCCCTGCCGGGTGGCCGTGGAGCTGCTGCCGGCCGGCTCGGAGGAGGCCCGGCGGCGGTACGGGGACGTCCCGTGGCTCCGCAACGAGCTCGTGGTCGTGGACGACGCGGGCCGCGTGTGGGCGGGCCCGGCCGCGTTCCTGGTGTGCCTGTGGGCGACGGCGAAGTACCGTCCGTGGGCCTTCGTGCTGGCCCGGCCCCGGCTGTCTCCGTACACGTCGCGATTCTTCCGGTTCGTGTCGGCGCGCCGGGACCGGCTGAGCACGTGGTTCGGCAAGGACGACCCGGACTGCTCGTGGTGCGACGAGCTGCGGGCCGACTGGGGAGGCGACTGAGGTGAAGGAGCGGGAAGCCGTTCGAACGAGCGGGACCCGGGAGCGGATCGTCGAGGCGACCCTGGAGACGCTGGCCGAGGAGGGGTTCGCCGCGACGACGGCGCGCTCGATCGCGGCGCGGGGGGCGTTCAACCAGGCCCTGATCTTCTATCACTTCGGCACCGTGGCGAACCTGCTGCTCGAGGCGTTCTCCCGGACGACCAACGAGCAGGTCGCGCACTACCGCGAGGCGGCCGAGACGGTGAGCGCGCTGTCGGACCTGGTGGCGATCGCCCGGCGCCTCCACGCGCAGGACCTCGAGAGCGGCTCGGTGGCGGCG
>JBBDTT010000016.1:0-12405 GCA_040904285.1 Actinomycetota bacterium | reverse complement strand
CGTGAGACCCTCCCCGAACTCCGTGCGGGCGATCTCGAGCTCGCGGCCGGTCCGCGTCCCGAGAAGCGCCTTGCGGACCGCGCACGCGAAGAGCAGCGCGGCTCCCGGCACCGAGCCTTCGGGGTATGCCTTCAGCGCCCGCTGGAAGGCGGAACGCGTCCCGTCGAAGATCCCCTCGGTCGCGGCGACGGCGAGCTGGACCCGCGCCCCTTCGCCCAGACCGCCCACGACACGGAGCGCGCCGGGGTGCTCGTCGTCGGCGAAGGCGACCCGGAGGTAGAAGTCGTCCGAGTCCTCCTCGAACACGGCGAGCGGATTGGCCGACGTGGGCCGGGCGCCCGCGCCCAGGTAGCGCTCGTAGAAGCCGAGAGCGGGCTCGTCGTCGATCTCGTACACCGTGCCCTCGGCGACGCGCGTCACCCGGCCGCGCTTCCCGACCGGATGCCAGCCCGCGTCCACTCCGAACGAGTGGACCAGGGGGCCGGAGAACAGGAGCACCGGCACGGCATCGGACAGCACGCGGCCGTTGAAGAACTGATGCCCCTGGTCGGCGCCGTCGCCCAGGGCGCCGGCGACGGCCCCGCCGCCGACGACCGTCACCCCGTCGCCGAGCTCCTCGCGCAGGTCGGCCAGCAGGTTCGGCGGCCACCCGGCCACCGAGGGGGTGGTGATGCACAGGGTGGGCTCGCGGTCGGTCTTCCCTCGCGCCTCCTCGACGGCCCGGTGGACCGCCGCCCGCCGGTCGACGTTCAGGCCCGTCCCCAGGCCCGCGGTGATGTCGACGGTGTCGGAGACGAACAGCGCGAGCACGACGGAGTCCTCCAGGTAGCCGAACTCCGAGGACATCTCGCCCATCGAGGTCGAGCCGATGAGGTCGACGTCCGGGTAGGCCTCGGCGAAGCCGGACGCCAGGGCGGCAGGGTCCGCGTCGAAGGTGGAGAACAGCAGCCCCGCCCTCGGTGACGCCCCGTTCAGGCCGGCTTCGCACTGCTCCACGACAGACGCCACCACGTCTGCGGCTTCGACCTCGTCGCTGTGGCCGACCACCATGCGGAACATGGCCCGAGCCTACTCGCGGGCGCCGGTGTGCGGGTTCATCGACCGGATGAGGCCGCCGTCAAGGCGATCGAGTCCACCGAGGGTCACATCATGCAGCAGTTCCTGGGCGACGTGGAGGTGTTCGAGGCCCCCGCCCCCGCCACCGCCTGATCTGGATCACTCGGAGGGCGTGCGGGGGTTCATGACCCCGGTCGTGCTCGGTGCTCGTCAGGCGACGGGCATGCGTTCGGGGCGCTGAGGCGGTCGTCCGGACGCGGCGGAGGCTCGACGCCGGACGAGCATCCCGAGGACCCTGGGTCCCGCCCACACGATCCCGATGACGAGCGGGACCACCACGCTGAGCGTCAACATGAACAGGTCCACGAACCCGTGGATGTCTCCGGGGTGGGCGAGGACGCCCGCCATCCGCTAGTGACCCCGGTGGGCGCCCGCGAGCTCTCGCCGGGTCTCGGTGGCACACGTGCAGGAGACCGCGCCGCGCTCATGGTCGTTCGCCCGCACGTGCAGCCACATCGCGATGACCATCGGGATGAACACGGCTGCGTTGTAGAACAGGTGCAGCTCCACCCGCATGACCGCGAGCTGGACGATGCTCGTCGGGACCGGCTTGCCGAACAGGTTGGCGCTGAAGACGGCCTGGCCGAGCAGGATCGCGTGCTCGATGTGGTGCCAGAACTGGATCCCGAGGGCCACGTTCCACCACGTCCGGGCCCGGCCGGCGAACCCAGGCCGGAGGGCGACCAGGAACACGAGCATCACGATCGCGTAGCCGTAGTGCAGAGCCTCGGAGGTCACGAGCCAGGGGAAGAGCAGCCCCAGCACGCCTCGCGCCGCCGGCCGCTCCCACCCCAGCCCCCAGATCTGGAACGCCTGGACCAGGTGCTCGGCCCAGTGGGCGACGGCCACGAACATGAACGCCCACAGCGCCCGGCGGTGGTACTTTCCGTTGAGGTCATCGACGAACTGGCGGAAACCACCCAGGGTGGGCTGTCGCAGGACGGCTGCATCTTGCATGCGGAGACTCCCCCTTCGTGACTCGGAACGCGGTCGCCACAGTCTTTCAGCCGTCACCGGATGCGGAAGTCCACAGCTCACAGATCAGGGTTGGGCTTGTTCACGGCCCCGATGTGCGCTCGATCACACTCTCCGGGGTGGCCCCCGCACACGACCGGGGCGTTCGCGCCGTCATACCGCTTCGGTGCGTCCCGGTGCGGGGCTCGGCGGCCCCCGGATGGGACGATCAGGTCGTTCTCGTC
Source organism: Actinomycetota bacterium (assembly GCA_040904285.1). Lineage (GTDB taxonomy): Bacteria > Actinomycetota > UBA4738 > UBA4738 > JBBDTT01 > JBBDTT01. The sequence continues at coordinate 10,090 of JBBDTT010000016.1, read as the reverse complement.
GAACGGGAAGCCCGAGGGGGCCGGGGAGACCCGGCCCCACGGTCGTCGGCCGGGTAGGGCTCGCTCCCATGGATCTGTAGATCGGCGGAGTCTCCTCCGGAGGCGAGCGACGGCGGCGTAGGCTAGCCGGGTGAGCTCCGCAACCCACGAGAACCCGATCACGCAGCTCCGCCGCCAGGCGGAGGTCGACGAACGCGTGGAGCTCCTGGAGCAGGCCCCGCTGTTCTCCGTCCTGCGGGGCGAGGATCTGCGCGACCTGGCCGACAAGTTCCACGTGGTCAGGTACGGCAGGGGCGAGGTCATCTTCCGCGAGGGCGAGCCCGCCGAGCGGATGTTCCTGATCGCCGACGGGCGGGTGAAGCTGACGATCGCCTCGCCCAGCGGGCAGGAACTCATGATCGCGGTCCTTGCGCGGGGGCAGATCTTCGGCGAGCTCGCGGTGGTCGATCGCGGACTCCGGGACATGGACGCGCGGGCCATGAAGGACGCGACCCTGTTCTCGCTGCAGTCGGATCAGTTCTGGACCATGATCGAGGGCCGGCCCGCTCTGGCTCGCCGGCTGCTGGAGCTCATGGGCCGGCGTCTCCGACGGGCGGACCAGGCGACGCAGGACCTGGTGTTCTTCGACGCGCCGACCCGGCTCGCGCGCAAGCTGCTCGACCTGGCCGAGGAGCACGGCTCGCCCGACGACAACGGCGGGGTGCGGATCGACACCCGCGTGACCCAGGAGGAGATCGCCCAGATGATCGGCGTGTCGCGGGAATCCGCCAACCGGCTGATCGCCTCGTTCGCCGGACGGGGCTGGATCGACTGGAACGACGGCAACCCCCTGCTGCTGGTCCCGGAGCAGCTCCTCCGACGGGCACGCTGAGACAACGATCCTCCGGTCCCTCGAGATTCGACCGGGGTCAGGGTTGGACTTGAACCGCCGCGCCCACCTCGTCCGCGGTGATGGCCTCGAGCCGGCGGCGGTGGGTCTCGATGCCCCAGAGGCCCACGGCCAACGCGGCGAGGAGCAGGGGCACGCCGCCCAGCAGCGCGGTACCGGAGATGCTCGGGACGGCGATCGCGGCCACGACGATCCCGATGATCAGGACCCCACCCAGCTTGCTGGCCCCCGCCGCGAGACCGGTGCCCTTCGACCGGAGCCTGGTCGGGTACACCTCGCTGCCGTAGGCCAGGAGCACCGCCAGCAGCGAGCTGATGCCGGTGATCGGCATGATCAGCAGAACGTAGAGGAGCGGCTTGTTCGTGGCCACGGAGTCACCGGCGATCACGAAGCCCGCGAGGGCGGCGGCAGTGAGCAGCGCGAGCAGGATCATCGTTCGCTTCGAGCTCCAGAACCCATACATCCAGGCGACGAGGAAGGTCGCGGGGAACCCGATCAGCGCGGAGTCGCGCAGGATCCGGTCCGACGTGACCTCGGTGAACCCCAGCTCCTGCAGGTTCGTCGGGATCCACAGCTGGAACCCGAACGACACCAGCCCGATGCCCAGTCCGAGCAGCCCGATGGCCAGCGTCAGCCCGCCGAACGGAGCGCGAAGCAGCTGACCGAACCCGCCGCCGACCCGCTCCTCCACCTGCAGCTCCGAGGTCTCCTCCTCGACGACCGCGGCCCCGTAGCGCTCCATGACGGCCCGGGCCTCGTCATCCCGCCCGTTGGCCAGGAGGAACCGAGGAGATTCGGGGATCCACCGGTTGAGCAGGATCAGGATCACCCCGGTGGGCAGTCCCAGCAGCCACAGGATCCGCCAGCCGAACGTCGGGGTGAGCCAGGACGCGAGCCACGACGTGATGATGTAGGCCCCCGCCACGTCACCACCGATCAGGACCATGAGCCACCCGCGGTGCCGGGCGGGGATGGTCTCGGCCATGAGCGCGAACGTGATGGGGAGCATCCCGCCCACGCCGAGGCCCATGATGAAGCACATCACGAAGTTCCAGTTGTAGTTCGGCATGGATCCACAGATCGACGTCGCGATGAACAGCACGCCGGCCATGAGGATCGAGGCCCGGCGCCCGGTCCGGTCGCCCATCCATCCCCAGACGAAGGATCCGATCACCGTCCCGCTGATGCCGGCCAGGGGGAGCCACGCCACGGGCACCATCCCGGCCGGGTTGAGAGGCGACTTCAGACCGTACTCCCGCGACATGCCGGGGACGACGAAGCTCAGGGTCGTCGGCTTCATCACGTCGATGGTGATCGCCGCCGCCATGACCAGGAGGAGGGCGACGTGCGTTCCCTTGATGGGCGCGTCGTCGAGGGCCTTCACGCGGAAGCGGGCGACGTGTCCGCGGCTCACCTCGGACAGGCGGGGGAACAGCCCGTAGAACGTGGCCGCGATCCCCACCATCAGCAACGCCATCCCGCCGAGCATCGCGCCGTCCGGCTCCATGCCCACGAGCTGGTAGCCCATGTCCTTCGCGCCGACGAACATCGGGATGTGCAGCAGGACGCCGGCCGTGACGGCCAGGGCGCCGAACCAGAAGGCCCCCGGATGGTGGAACGTGATGCCGCCAAGGGCCGCTCGCGAGCGCGTGGCCATACAGGTCTCCTTCCGCCGGCGCACGGGCGATCGATGCTCGGTGCTTCTGCCCCGCGGAGCGTACGCTCGTGCGCCGGCGCACGCGAGAGGCGTGATCAAGCGCACAGCCGCCGCGTTGACCCCCCGTTCCCGGGCTGGGAGACTGGATGTCCCCCCGTCCCCATTCGGAAGCGAGCATGCGCGAAGACACTCCCGACTACGACGTGATCGTCATCGGCGGCGGCCCCGGTGGGGCCATCGCGTCCGCGCTGCTGGCCATGGAAGGCCATCGGGTGCTGGTTCTGGAGCGGGACGTCCACCCGCGCGACCACGTCGGCGAGTCGATCACCCCGTCCACGAACCCGATCTTCAAGAGGATCGGGTTCCTCGAGAAGATCGAGGACGCCGGATTCGTCCACAAGCGGGGGGCCTGCTGGACCGCCCCGAGCGCGCCGGCCGGCAAGTTCATCTCGATCACGCTGGCCGAGTTTCCGCCTCCGGACGCGGTCCAGTTCTACACGTACAACGTGGAGCGGGACGTCTTCGACACGATGCTCCTGCGCAACGCCCACGAGAAGGGCGCCAAGGTCCTCCAGGGAGTGAACGTCCAGCGGGTGCTGTTCGAGGGTGACCGTGCCGTCGGGGTCCGCGCGGAGATCACACCCGGATGGGAGCGGGACATCACGGCGAGGTTCGTCCTGGACGCCTCCGGCCGCCGGTGCATGATCGCGAAGCAGCTCGGCTTCCGGCGCAAGGACCCGGGATTCAACCAGTTCGCGATCTTCTCCTGGTTCCGCGACCTGCCGCCGCAGCCCGAGGGCTTCGAGGGATACCTGTTCCTCCACTTCCTCGGGCTGGAGAGGGCATGGGCCTGGGAGATCCCCATGCGGGACGGCGTGTATTCGGTGGGGGTCGTCGTCGACAAGGCGGACTTCCAGAAGTCGGGCCGGACCGAGGAGGAGTTCTTCGACTCCTTCGTCGGGCGGAACCGAACGCTGAAGGACCGGATGTCCGGCGCCCGGCGGGTCCGGCCGTTCTGGATCGAGGGCGACTACTCCTACAAGATCGACCGTCTCGCCGGGCCGGGCTGGATGCTGATCGGCGACGCGCTTCGCTTCGTCGACCCGATCTTCTCGACGGGCGTGGACGTGGCGGCCTACTCCGCGCTCTACGCGTCCGAGACGATCCACGCCGCGATACAGGGCGAGGACGAGGAGCAGCTGCTCAAGGAGTACGAGCGGCGGGTGGGCGACGGCGTCGAGGCCTGGTACCGGCTGATCGAGCTCTTCTACCGACTGCAGAACCTGTTCACGATCTTCGCCGTTCGCCGCCGGTACCGGGAGCGCGTCGTGCGGATCCTCCAGGGCAACCTCTACCTCCCCGAGTCGCTGGAGCGAGCGCGGGAGATGATCGCCCTGATGGAGGAGTCCTACGAGAAGGTCATGGCCGACCCCGAGAACCTGCTCCGGGCGGGAGCCGTGGCGAGCCTCCGACACTGACCGATCGGCTCGCCGATGTGCGGGCGATCACATGCGGGGGGTAGGCAGGCTCACGTTCTCCAAGTGACCCGGATCGGTCGTCCCGGACCAAACGTGCCCTAGGATCGCGGTCGCTCCGAGGCGCAGACGCGCCTCCGGGGGTTCCTTCACGAGGGAGGCGCGGAGGTGTCGAACGAGCCCACTCTGCGCGGTCGGCCGCTCGACGCCGACGTCATCATCATCGGGGGCGGCCCGGCCGGGTCGTCCCTGGCCACGATGCTGGCGCAGGGCGGTCACCGTGCCCTCGTCCTGGAGAAGGACATCCATCCCCGCGACCACGTGGGCGAATCCCTGACCCCGTCCACCAACCTGGTCTTCGACAAGATCGGGTTCATGGACAAGATGGACGACGCCGGGTTCATCCACAAGCCCGGCACGGGCTGGAACGGGCCGCGTTCGCCGCTGTGGAAGTTCATCGAGATCTGGCTGTTCGAATACCCGCTCCCGGGCACGCCGCGCCCGTACACCTACAACGTCGAGCGCGACGTGATGGACACCATGCTGATCCGCCACGCGCACGAGAACGGCGCGAAGGTCCTGCAGGGTGTCCACGTCAAGAACGTGCTGTTCGAGGGCGACCGCGCGGTCGGGGTGCACGTCCAGGTCGCCGACGGCTGGGAACGGGACCTGTACGCGAAGGTGATCGTCGACGCCTCGGGCCGGCGCTCGCTGATCGCGAAGCAGCTGGGGATGCGCACGAAGGACGAGAACTTCAACCAGTTCGCGATCTACTCGTGGTTCGAGGGCGTGAAGCTCCCGCCCCAGAAGCTCGAGGGGTTCACCCTCTTCTACTTCATCGGGCTGAACCAGGCCTGGTCGTGGCACATCCCGCTCCGCCAGGACCGCGCGTCCATGGGCGTGGTCGTGGACAAGAAGGACTTCCAGAAGTCCGGGAAGACCCACGAGGAGTTCTTCTGGTCGCTGGTCCGGCGCAACCGCACGTTCACCGACGCCATGAAGGACGCCGTCCAGGTCCGGCCGTGGTGGATCGAGGCGGACTACTCCTACAAGATCGACCGTTTCTCGGGGCCGGGATGGCTGCTGGTCGGCGACGCGCTGCGGTTCGTGGATCCGATCTTCTCCAGCGGCGTCGACGTGGCCCTGTTCTCCAGCCTCTACGCGTTCGAGACCATCACCCGCGCGTGGGAGACCGGGGACGAGGCGACGCCGTTCGAGGAGTACCAGAGCCGTGTCGAGACCGGCGTGGACGTCTGGTACGACCTGATCTCCACGTTCTACCGGCTGCAGACGCTCGTCACGCGGTTCGCGACGAGCCCGAAGTGGCGCGAGCAGATCGTGCGGACCCTCCAGGGCAACCCGTACCTGCCCGACACCCAGGAGCGGGCCCGCCGCCTGCTCGACGCGATGCACGACTCCTACAACAAGATCATGGCCGACCCGAACAACCTGATGCGGCCGTGGGCGATGACGCCGGAGAACTCCCGGTCGATCGCCTGTCCGAAGTGCCTGGGCGTCGCCGACCTGAACGAGAGGGAAGGCATGTTCCAGTGCCGCAAGTGCGGTTCCGAGCTCCCGGTAGGCAACCTCGCCCCCGCGAAACGCTGAGACGACCGAGACCCAGAGGGAGAAGCCGGATGGCTATAGGAACGACCGTGCCGCGGCCGGGCAAGGAGAAGACCAGCGGGATCGAGTACGAGCATCCCGGCGCATTCTGGTTCGGCGTCGCCGCCGTGACCATCGGGGTCGTGCTCCACCTCCCCTTCTACTTCTCCGCGGCGGACAACGCGCCGCTCGAGGGGGTTGGGAGGTACCACCTGGTGGGCCAGACCCCCGACGCCGCGTTCTGGATCGGGATGGGACTGATCCTGGTGGGCCTGGTCGCCACGACGTACGGCCTGTTCCCCAAGCTCTCCACGGTGAGCAAGGGCTACGTGTCCCGGATCAAGGTGCGGGCGATGGACGACGCCAAGCTCAGCTGGCCGCACATCGCCCTCATGCTGACGATGGCGGCCGCGGTCACCATCGACGTGATGAAGCCGACGACCCTCGCCTTCATGGCCCCGGGGGCGGCGGTGGAGTACGGCCTCAAGTCCCCGCTCAATCCCAACGCCGCCGGGCTGCCGGTCGCCCTCTACCCGCTCTGCGGGATCTCCGGGACGGTCATCGGCTCGTTCCTGTGGGGGTGGCTGGGGGACAAGATCGGCCGGCGCGCTTCGATCCTGATCGCCGCGATCATCTTCGTCGCGGTCGCCGTCTGCGGGGCGATGCCCGTGTTCTGGGCGAACCTCGTGGTCTGCTTCATCATGGGCCTCGGCGTGGGCGGGATGCTCCCCATCACCTTCGCCCTGCTCTCCGAGACCATCCCCGCCCGGCACCGCGGCTGGGTCATGGTCCTGATCGGCGGAGACATCGCCGGCGCCTACATCATCTGCAGCTGGCTGGCGTCGACCGTCGCCTCCCCCGAGCAGTTCGGCTGGCGGATGCTGTGGCTGGTCAGCCTGCCCACCGGCCTCATCCTGATGCTCCTCAACAGGTGGATCCCCGAGTCCCCGCGGTTCCTGCTCCAGCACGGCCGGGAGGACGAGGCCCGCGCGATCATGACCCGCTACGGCGCCACGGTCGTCGAGGGCGAGGACTCCCTGCTCCGGGTGGAGAAGAACGTGGAGAGCCGCTACGCCCAGCTGTTCCATGGGCCGTTCGCGGGCCTGGCCGTCGCGCTGCTCCTGCTGGGCGTCGGGATCGGCATGGTGCAGTACGGATTCCAGCAGTGGATCCCGTCCAACCTGAAAACGTTGGGCTTCGACGACGTGAACTCGGCGAAGATCCTCCGCGACTCGGCCCTGATCGGGTTCCCGCTGAACTTCCCGATCGCCTGGCTCTACGGGTTCTGGAGCGCGAAGAAGACCATCATCGGGATGGCCGTGATCAGCACGACCGCGCTCCTGGGGTTCGTCTTCGCGGGCCCGGCGCAGCTCGTGGTCGACGGCGAGGCGACGACCCTCCTGCACATCCTGTTGATCGTCCCGATCTGGGGGATCAGCTCGCTGACCGCCGTCGTGATCGCGTACGCCTCGGAGGTGTTCCCCACCCGGGTCCGGGCCAGGGGCACGGGTCTCGCCGCCGGCGCCACGAAGTTCGGCGGAGTGACGATCCTCGCACTGGTGGTCGCGGCATTCGCCACGCCCTCGATCTCGAACACCGCGCTCTACGGGGCCATCCCGCTCATCGCCGCGATCGTGGCCATGTCCATCTGGGGGGTCGAGACGAAGCAGAAGCAGCTCGAACGGATCACCGCCGAGGAGTTGCACATCGGGGCGCCGGCCGGGGACCCGGCATGAGCGCCGGCGGCACGTCCACCTCCACCCCGCGGGGGGTGGCGCCGCTCTGGGGGTTCCTCGGGATCGCCGGCGCGGCCGGCTGGGCGGTCACCGTCACGACCGCCCAGGCCATGGGCGTTGGGCCGGGGACGATGGACATGGGTGCCGGCCCGTTCGGCGGGATGTGGGTGGCCATGATGGCGGCGATGATGCTGCCGGCCATCGGCATCCCCGCCGCCCGGGCTGGCCTGCGAGCGGGCTCGGGTGCCGCCTCCCGCGTGACCCGAACTCTCGGGTTCGGGGCAGGGTTCCTGGTTCCGTGGGTGGCGTTCGGCGCCGTCGCGTTCGCCGCCCTGGAGGCGACGGAGCACCTGGTGGCCTCCGCCCCGGATGCGGCGCGGTGGCTCGGGGTGGGGATCGTCGGGATCGCCGCGGCCTACCAACTCTCGCCCTGGAAGCAGCGCGCGCTGGAGCACTGCCGCGCGTCGATGGCGTCACACGGCGGAGCCTTCGCCTCCGGGCTTCGCGACGGGGCGGTCTGCGTGGGCTGCTGCTGGGCGCTGATGTCGGTGTTGGTCGCGACGGGCATCATGAGCCTCCCCGCCATGGCTGGACTCGCCGCCGTGATCTTCGCCGAGAAGGTCCTCCCCCGCCCCAGGCTGATCGCCCGGCTCGCGGGAGCAACGCTGCTGGCGCTCGCCGTCGCGTCCGCGTTCGCGCCGTCCCTGCTCGCCGGTGTCCGGGCCGAGGGGGCGGACATGCCCGCGCATGTGCCGCCTCCCGCGGAGATGCCGGCGGAGATGGATGCGCCCATGGGAGGCATGTAGGAAGCCTTCTCTCCGATGCGCGAGCCGACGGTGACCGAGCAGGTGCTCATCCTCGAGGTCGAGGGCATGACCTGCTCGTCCTGCGTGAGCCGCGTCGAGCGGGCCCTGAGCGAACAGCCGGGGGTTTCGGCCGCCTCGGTGAGCCTCGCCTCCCGGACGGCGTCGGTCCGGGGAGACGTCTCCGACCCCGCCCCGCTCGTCGCGGCGATCCGGAGCATCGGCTACGAGGCGCGCCCCCGGGACGCGGCACACGACGGCAGGACCGGGGAGATCCGTGACTGGCGGCGCCGTCTGGCCGTGTCGGCCTTCTGCACGTTCGACGTCCTGGTCTATTCCCTGATCGCGAGCCCATCCTCCAGGAGCAGCGTGATCGGGGCGTGGGTCCTCGCCACGCCGGTCCAGTTCTACGGCGGGTGGCCGTTCCTCCGGTCCGCCGCCCGCGGCTTCAGGAGCCGGACGTGGACCATGGACACGCTCGTGGCCGTCGGCTCGCTCGCGGCCTACGGGTACAGCGTCGCGGTGACCCTCACCCGCGGCCACCACGCCTACTTCGACACGGGGGCGATGATCATCACGCTGATCCTGCTCGGCCGCCTGCTCGAGGCCATGGCTCGAGCGAGGGCCAGCGAGGCGTCGCGGCTGCTCCTCGAGCGGCAACCGTCCGACGCGACCAGGCTGGAGGACGGCACCGAGCGAACAGTCGAGACGCGGCATCTCCAGATCGGCGACGTGGTGGTTGTTCGGACCGGCGAACGGGTCCCCTCCGACGGTCGGGTGCTCCGAGGAGCCTCCTCGGTGGACCTCTCGATGCTCACCGGCGAGGCCGTCCCGGTCGACGTCGGACCGGGCGACCAGATCGTCGGGGGGTCGGTCAACGGCGAGGGCCGGCTGGAGGTCGAGCTCACGCGCGTGGGCGCCGACACCCGGCTGGCGCAGATGATCCGGCTCCTCGAGGAGACGCAGGCCTCGAAGGCCCCGATCCAGCGGCTCGCGGACCGCGTCTCGGCGGCATTCGTGCCCCGCGCTCTCGCCCTGGCCGGGGGCACGTTCGTGTTCCTGGTCACGTTCGGATCCGGCGGGATCGGCGCCGCGGTCCTGCGGGCCGCGGCCGTCCTGCTGGTGGCGTGCCCGTGCTCGCTCGGCCTCGCCACGCCGGCAGCGATCGCGGCGGGTAGCGGGCGGGCGGCCGATCTCGGCATCCTGTTCAAGGGCGGGGAGGTGTTCGAGGCGGCTCGCCGCATCGACACGGTCCTGATCGACAAGACCGGCACGCTCACCGAGGGGGCGATGCAGCTGACGCAGATCGTCCCCGAGGGCGTCTCCGAGGACGAACTGCTCGCCCTTGCCGCGGCCGCCGAGAGCGGGTCGGGACACCCCATCGCCCGGTGCGTCGTCAGGGCCGCGGTCGAACGGGGGCTCGACGTCCCCCGCGCTACCGCGTTCATAACCCGTCCGGGCGCGGGGGTCTCCGCGGAGGTGGGCGCCCGGCGGGTGCACGTGGGGCGCCCCGCCGACCTCCCCCCGGCGATCGCGCGGCGCGCCGACGAGCTGGCCGGCCGAGGCCTGACCGTGTTCGCCGTCTGGCGCGACCAGCAGGCGATCGGTCTGCTCGGCGCGCTCGACACGGCAAAGGAGGGCGCCGCCCAAGTCGTTCGCCAGCTCACGGCGTGGGGCCTCGAGGTGGCCGTGGTCAGCGGCGACCGGCGAGCAGCGGTCGAGGCCGTGGCCTCTGAGGCGGGGATCGAGCGCGTGGTAGCCGACGTGTTCCCGGCTGGGAAGGTGGCCGAGGTCCGGCGGCTGCAGGCCGAGGGGCGGCGGGTCGCGTTCGTGGGCGACGGCATCAACGACGCGGCGGCGCGGGCGCAGGCCGATGTGGGCATCGCCCGCGGGACGGGGACCGACGTCGCCAAGGAGGCCGGGGA
>JBBDTT010000015.1:0-12457 GCA_040904285.1 Actinomycetota bacterium | reverse complement strand
GAGCATAGAGCCGGACCCTAACAAGACGCTTAGAGGGCCATGACGTGCGCGGTTTCCGCATCTGCCTGCGCGTTCGCCCGCGGTACACTCGGAAGCGTCGGTCCCGGTTCCCCGGGGCCCCGATCAGGAGGCGATATCCGTGCAGCGCGAGACGGGCACCTTCACCGTGAAGTCCGGCCTGGCCGAGATGCTCAAGGGCGGCGTGATCATGGACGTCACGACGGCCGAGCAGGCCAGGATCGCGGAGGACGCCGGCGCGGTGGCCGTGATGGCCCTCGAGCGCGTCCCCGCCGACATCCGGGCGGAGGGCGGCGTGGCCCGCATGGCCGACCCGAACAAGGTCTCCGAGATCATGGAGACGGTCTCGATCCCCGTCATGGCCAAGTGCCGGATCGGCCACTTCGTCGAGGCGCAGGTGCTGCAGTCCCTCGGCGTCGACTACGTCGACGAGTCCGAGGTCCTCACGCCGGCCGACGAGGCCTTCCACGTCAACAAGTGGGAGTTCACCGTGCCGTTCGTGTGCGGCGCCCGGGACCTCGGCGAGGCCCTGCGCCGGATCGCCGAGGGCGCGGCGATGATCCGCACGAAGGGCGAGGCCGGAACCGGCAACGTCGTCGAGGCCGTCCGCCACATCCGCACCATAAACACGCAGATCGCCCGGCTGGCCGGTGCGCGGGGCGAGGAGCTCGTGTCCCAGGCTCGCGACCTCGGTGCCCCGCTGGAGCTGGTCCGCCAGGTGGCCAGCGCCGGGAAGCTGCCGGTCGTGAACTTCGCCGCGGGGGGCCTGGCCACGCCCGCCGACGCGGCCCTGATGATGCAGCTCGGGGTCGAGGGCGTCTTCGTCGGCTCGGGGATCTTCAAGAGCGACGACCCCGCGCCGCGGGCTCGCGCGATCGTCGAGGCCACCACGTACTTCAACGACCCCGACCAGCTGGCGAAGATCAGCCGCGGCCTGGGCGAGCCCATGCGCGGCATCGAGATCTCCACCCTCGGCGAGGACGGTCTCCTCCAGAACCGCGGCTCGTAACCGGCATCGTGAAGGCGGGCGTGCTGGCGTTGCAGGGGGACTTCCGGGAGCACCTCTCGGTGCTCCAGGACCTGGGCGTTTCCGGCGTGGAGGTGCGCACCCCAGAGGACCTCGCGGACGTCGCGTGCCTGGTGATCCCGGGCGGCGAGTCCACGACCATCGGCAAGCTGGCCCTGGGCCACGACCTCGTCGGGCCGATCCGCGAACGGGTCGCCCACGGCATGCCGGTGCTCGGCACGTGCGCCGGGCTCATCGTCATGGCCGAGCGGGTCATCGGGGGCGAACCGCTGCTCGCCGTCCTGGACGTCGAGGTCAGGCGCAACGCCTACGGTCGCCAGAACGAGTCCTTCGAGGCGGACGTGGAGGTCGGCGGCGAAACGGTCCGCGGGGTCTTCATCCGCGCGCCGGTCATCGAGGCGGTCGGCGAAGGGGTCGAGGTGCTCGCGACGCACGCGGGCCTGCCGGTCGTGGTCGAGGGCCGAGGCCTCATCGGGGCGACGTTCCACCCCGAGCTGGCCGGCGACGGCCGGCTCCACCGGCGGATGCTGGAGCGCGCGTAGATGTCCGGGCACTCCAAGTGGGCGACGATCAAGCGCAAGAAGGGCGCCGCCGACGCCGCGCGCGGCCAGATGTTCGGCAAGCTCCTCCGGGCCGTCGAGGTCGCGGCCCGGGAGGGAGGCGGCAGCATCGAGGGCAACATGACCCTGGCCTCCGCGGTGGAGAAGGCGCGCGACTTCTCCGTGCCGACGGAGAACATCGACCGGGCGATCAAGCGGGGGACCGGCGACCTCGAGGGCGTGAGGTACGAGCCGGCCATGTACGAGGGGTACGGGCCCGGCGGTGTCGCGATGCTGGTCGAGGTGCTGACCGACAACCGGAACCGGTCGGGCGCCGACATCCGCCACGCGTTCGGCAAGCACGGCGGCAGCCTGGGCGATCCCGGGAGCGTCGCCTGGATGTTCACCCGGCAGGGGATCGTCGCCATCGAGAAGGCGGGCGCCCCCGACGAGGACGCCCTGCTGGACATCGTGACCGAGGCCGGCGCGGACGACCTCGACGACCGCGGGGACCTCTGGGAGGTCGTCACCTCGCCGCAGGCGTTCCGCGCGGTGCGCGAGGCCCTCGAGGCCGCGGGGATCGCGATCGCCTCGGCGGAGATCGCGATGCATCCGAACGCCAGCGTGCCGGTCGCGGCCGACCAGGCCCGGGCGGTCCTCCGCCTGCTCGAGGCCCTCGAGGACCTCGACGACGTCCAGGCCGTCCACTCCAACTTCGACATCCCGGACGACGTCATGGCCGAGGCCACGGCCGGCTGAATCGTTCGCGCGACGTGATTGATTCGCCCCCCGCCGCCGCCTAGGCTCCTGAACATATGTTCGATGGGCTCGTGCTCGGCGTGGACCCGGGGATCGCCTCCACGGGCGTCGCGGCGGTTCGCGGCGCGAACGGCCGCCCCCGCATCGAGTGGGCCGCCACGGTGCGAACCGCGGCCGGCGCGCCCGAGGCCGCCCGCCTGCGCCAGATCCACGAGTCGATCAGTGCCGCGATCCGGGAGTGGAGCCCGGCCGCGGTGGCGATCGAGCGCCTTGCGTGGGGCCGCAACGTCGTCAGCGCGATGGCCGTGGCGCGCGCTTCGGGGGTCGTGCTCCTGGCCGCGGACCAGGCCGGGCTCGCGGTCGCCGAATACCCGCCCACCGAGGTGAAGCTCGGCATCACCGGCTCGGGCAGCGCGGGCAAGGACCAGGTCCGCCGGGCGCTGATCCGGCTGCTCGGCGTGACCGACGTGCCGCTCGAGCCCGACGCCGCGGACGCCGTCGCGATCGCGGTCTGCCACCTGCACCAGTCGCGGCTGCGAGCCCTGGTGGCCCGCGCGTGATCGCCTTCGTCGCCGGCTCGATCGCCACCAAGGGCGCGGACCGCGTGGTCATCGACGTCGGCGGGGTCGGCTACGAGGCCTTCGTGTCCGCGAACACGCTCAAGGCGCTGCCGCCGACCGGCCGGCGCGCCCACCTGTTCACGCACTTGCACGTCCGCGACGACGCGATGACGTTGTTCGGCTTCGCGGACACCGAGGAGCGCACGCTGTTCGGGCACCTGCTCGGCGTCACCGGCGTCGGCCCGAAAGTGGCCCTGGCCATCCTGTCGGTGCTCTCGCCCACGTCGTTCCGCCGCGCGGTGGCGACGGGCGACGCGGACGCAATCACGGTCGTCCCCGGCGTGGGGAAGAAGGTCGCCGCGCGGGTGATCCTCGACCTGAGGGATCGCCTCGGCGCCGGCGGGGACGACGCCGTCGGCTCGGGCCCGCTGGCCGAGGTCCGCGAGGCGCTGCTCGCCCTCGGGCTCTCGGCGCAGGAGGCCCGGGACGCGCTCCAGGCGCTCCCCGCCAACGGCGACCGTCCGGTCGAGGACCTCCTGCGGGACGCGTTGCGAGGGGTCGGCCAGCCATGACCGAGGAGCGTCTGGTCGTGCCGGAGCTGGTGGAGGAGGACGTCTCCGTCGACGTGGCGCTTCGCCCACGCCGGCTCGAGGAGTTCGTCGGGCAGGAGCGGCTCAAGGAGCAGCTCGCGCTGCTGATCGAGGGGGCCCGGGTCCGGGGCGAGCCCGTCGACCACATCCTGTTCGCGGGTCCGCCCGGCCTCGGCAAGACCACCCTCGCCGGGATCGTGGCCAACGAGATGCAGGTTCACCTGCACCCGACCAGCGGACCGGCCCTGGAGCGAGCCGGCGACCTCGCCGCGATCCTCACGAACCTCGACCAGGGCGACGTGCTGTTCGTGGACGAGGTCCACCGCATGCCCCGCCCGGTGGAGGAGGTCCTGTATCCCGCTCTGGAGGACTTCAAGCTGGACATCGTCGTGGGCAAGGGTCCGAGCGCGCGGAGCATCCGCCTGGACCTGCCCCGTTTCACCATGGTCGCCGCCACGACCCGCACCGGCCTGGTGACCCTGCCGTTGCGCGAGCGCTTCGGGTTCTCCCCGCGGCTCGACTATTACTCGGTCGAGGACCTCGCCCGCATCGTGGCCCGCTCCGCCGACATCCTCGAGGCGCCGATCGACGCGGAGGGCTGCGGCCAGATCGCCTCGCGGTCGCGGGGCACACCGCGGATCGCCAACCGCCTCCTGCGGAGGGTGCGCGACTTCGCGCAGGTCCGCGGCGACGGCCGCATCGACCGGGACGTGGCGGAGCAGGCCCTCGCGTTGTTCGAGGTCGACGGGCTGGGGCTCGACAAGCTCGACGTCTCGATCCTCACGACGATCGTGCGGAAGTTCGGGGGCGGGCCCGTCGGGCTGTCGACCCTCGCCGCGGCCATCGGCGAGGAGGCGGAGACCCTGGAGGACGTGTACGAGCCCTACCTGCTCCAGCTCGGTTTCCTGCTTCGAACCCCCCGCGGCCGCGTGGCCACCGAGGCCGCATTCCGCCACCTGGGCGACCCCGCGCCGGAGGCCGGCGGCCTGTTCTGAGCTTCCCTGTGGGAGAATCGCCGCCGGACCGGCGCCCTCCGCGCCGCATCTCACCGAAGGAGCACCCGTGATCGCCCAGACCTCCGATCCGAACCCGATCGTCCAGCTGCTGCCCCTGCTGCTGCTCGTCGCGGTCTTCTACTTCCTGCTCATCCGCCCCCAGCAGCGCCGCATGCGCCAGCAGCGGTCGCTCATCGCGAGCCTCGACGTGGGTGACGAGGTCCTCACGATCGGGGGCATGTTCGGCACCATCACCGGGGTCGACGACGAGGCGTTCGACGTCGAGATCTCTCCCGGAACCCGGGTGCGCCTGCTCAAGAGCGCGGTCGCTCGCCGCGTCGTGGACGAGCCGGTGACGCCCGACGAGGAGGCGAGCGAGGAGTCGTGAGCGCGCAGGCCCGGGACGAGGCGTCCGGGACCCCCCAGCCGCTCACGCTGGAGGACGTACAGAACGACGCCGTCCTGTCGAACTTCATCGCCTCCGCCGACAACGTGATGGACGGCCTCGGCTTCACCGAGCACGGCTTCCGCCACGCCAACCTCACCGCGCGGATCGCCTACAACCTGGTCAGCCGCCTGGGCCGCGACCCCCGCGAGGCCGAGCTCGCCGCGATCGGCGGGTACCTCCATGACGTCGGCAACATGGTGGCCCGGGAGGTCCACGGCCAGGTCGGGGCAGTCCTGGTTCACGGTGTCCTCAAGGACCGCATGGACCACGAGGAGCTTGCCAAGGTCATGGCCGCCATCGGGAACCACGAGGAGGAGGGCGGGCACGCCGCTGGCCCGGTCCCCGCGGCGGTCATCCTCGCGGACAAGTCCGACGTCCACCGGAGCCGGGTCCGCAAGTCCGACCAGATCGAGTTCGACATCCACGACCGCGTCAACTACGCGGCCGAGTCCTCGTTCCTCCGCGTAGACTCAGACGCCCGTACGGTCACGCTCGAGCTGAGCATCGACACGGAGATCAGCCAGGTCATGGAGTACTTCGAGATCTTTCTCGGCCGCATGGTGATGTGCCGCCGGGCCGCCGAGCAGCTCGACTGCAAGTTCAAGCTGACGATCAACGGCGCAACGCTGCTGTGAGGACGCGGCCCCTCGTCGTCTCGATCGTCTTCGTGCTGCTCCTGGTCGGCGGCGTCGTCGCCGGCTTCACCCTGGGCAACACGAGGCCGCTGCTGGGCCTCGACCTGGTCGGCGGGCTTCGGGTGACGCTGGAGGCCCCGGAGGGGACCTCGCCGGAGCTCATGGAGCGGGCGCTCGAGACGATCCGGAACCGCGTCGACGCGTTCGGCGTCGCCGAGCCGGACATCGCGATCGTCGGCGAACGCTTCATCGAGGTCCAGATCCCCGAGCTCGCGAAGCAGGTCGGGGGCGCGGCCGAGCAGACCCGCCTCCGCGAGCTCATCGGCCGGACCGCGAGGTTGGAGCAGCGGCAGGTCCTGCAGGTCATCGGCCCGCAGGATCCGGCGTACGCAGAGACCGAGGTGACCTGTGAGGACCGGACGGTCACCACGGGTGAGTGCTCGGTCTCCGCGCTGGAGGACCAGGAGGTCGTCTTCCTGGAGGACTCCGAGGACCCCGAGCCGACCAAGCTCCGCCTGGGCCAGGTCGAGGTCACCGGCGACATGGTCCGGCGCGCCAGCGCGGTGTTCGATACGGGCGATCAGTCCTCGGCCGGCGAGGGCTGGGTCGTGAGCTTTCAGCTGACCAACGAGGGCACCGACATCTTCGCCGAGCTGACGGAGCGGCTGGTCAACGAGCAGCCCCCCATGAACCAGCTGGCGATCGTTGTCGACCGCCTGGTGGAGTCGGCCCCGAGCGTGAACGAGCCGATCACCGGCGGCCGCGGACAGATCAGCGGCAGCTTCACCGAGCAGGAGGCCAAGGACCTGGCCCTGACCCTGCAGAGCGGTGCACTGCCCGTCGAGCTGACCACCGGCGTCGAGGAGACCGTGAGCCCGACCCTCGGCGAGGAGTCGCTCCGCGCGGGGCTCCTGGCCGGCATCGTCGGCCTCGTGATCCTGGCGCTGTACCTCGCGTTCTACTACCGGCTCCTGGGCATCGTCACGTGGGTCGGGATGACGATCTGGGCGACCCTGGCGCTGGGCATCGTCTCCCTCCTCGGGCGGTGGGTGGGATACAGCCTGACCCTGGCCGGCATCGCGGGGTTCATCGTCTCGATCGGGATCGCCGGTGACTCCTACATCGTGTTCTACGAACGGCTCAAGGACGAGGTCCGCCACGGCAAGTCTCCCCGCGCCGCGGTGCTGCCTGCGTTCCGGCAGGCGTGGAAGACGATCGTGGCCGCGAACCTGGTGACGATCCTCGCGGCCGTGGTCCTGTACGTGCTGGCCATCGGGTCGGTCCGGGGCTTCGCCCTGACCCTGGGCATCTCGACGGGCCTGGACCTGTTCGTGGTGTGGTTCTTCAAGCGTCCGGCCGTGATCTTGCTGTCGCGAAGCCGGAGGCTTTCCAACCTGCGCGGGTTCGGGCTGCGGTCGGGCATCGCCGCCGACCCCGCGCCGGAGCCCGTGGCGGTGGGCGCGAAGTGAGCCTCCGGGGCGCGTTCGACACGTTCCGGGGCCGCCGCGAGCTGCACCTGAACATCATCGGTCGGAGGAACTGGTGGTTCGCGCTTTCGGGGCTCCTGGTCGTGGCGTCCCTGGGCGGGCTGTTCGTGCGACACCTCAACTTCTCGATCGATTTCGAGGGCGGCGCCAACGTCTCGTACCAGACGGACGGCTCCGTGACGAGCGAGGAGATCACCGCGCTCCTCGAACGGGAGGGCTTCGAGGACGCCTCGGTCCAGATCGTGGAGGGCGACCGCGTGCTGGTCCGCCTGGAGCAGTTGGACGACGCCGCGCGGGCCGAGCTGGCCGATCGGCTGGCCGAGCAGGCCGGGATCACGGCAGACCAGGTGGACGTGGTCAACGTCAGCCCCACGTGGGGCGCGCAGATCTCGCGCAAGGCCCTACAGGGCCTGATCATCTTCCTGGTCCTGGTCTCGATCTACATCTCCTTCCGCTTCGAGTGGAAGATGGCGGTCGGCGCCCTGGCCACGCTGGCCCACGACCTCCTCATCTCGGCCGGCATCTACGCGCTGACGGGTCGAGAGGTCACACCCGAGACCGTCATCGCGATCCTCACCATCATGGGGTACTCCCTGTACGACACGGTCGTGATCTTCGACAAGATCAAGGAGAACACCGGGAACCTCGCCCTGGTGAACCGCGAGGGCTACTCGCGGACCGTGAACCTCTCCGTCAACCAGGTCTTCTGGCGATCGGTGAACACCTCGATCACGACGCTGTTCCCGATCCTGGCGCTGCTCCTGTTCGGTGGCGAAACGCTCAAGGACTTCGCGTTCGCGCTGTTCGTGGGGATCTTCCTGGGCGCGTACTCCTCGCCGTTCATCGCCGCGCCCATCCTGGCCATCCTCAAGGAGCGCGAGGAGCGGTACCAGCAGATCAATACCAAGCTCAACCGGCCGCAGCGGGCCTCGGCGTCCCGGCCGCTGGCGCCGGCGAAGGCGACTCCGGCGCCGGCCCGCGAGCCCGCCACCGTGTCGGCGCCCGGCGCGGCGGCGACCCCGGCCGGCGGCAACCGTCCCAAGCGTCCCGCACAGCGCCGCAAGCCCAAGCGGAGGAGACGATGACCGACAACCTCGAACGCGTGAAGTCGCTGATCCGCGACGTCCCCGACTTCCCGCAGGAGGGCATCGTCTTCAAGGACATCACGCCGCTGCTCGCCGACGAGTCGGCGTTCTCGAGCGTCATCGACATGATGGTCGTGCACTTCGGCCGGGGGAACGTGGACAAGGTCGTGGGGATCGAGGCCCGCGGGTTCATCCTGGCCTCCCCGGTGGCGTACCACTTCGGCGCCGGCTTCGTGCCGGTCCGCAAGGAGGGCAAGCTTCCGTGGGAGACACACCGCGAGGAGTACGCGCTCGAGTACGGCACGGCGACCATCGAGGTCCACCAGGACGCGATCGAGCCGGGGGAGCGCGTGGTGATCGTGGACGACGTGCTGGCCACGGGCGGGACCGCCGCCGCCGCCGCCGCGCTGGTGGAGAGGCTCGGCGGCAAGGTGGTCGGCATCGCCTGCCTGATCGAGCTCTCGTTCCTCAACGGCCGCGAGAAGATCTCGGGATACGACTTCTTCTCCCTCATCACCTACTAGCCGTGGGCAGGGTGGCGGGGATCTTCACGGCGCCAGAGGCGGGGGCTGACCTGGAGCCGCGCCGTGAGGTTCGCGCGGTCCCGGGCCTCGGCCTGGAGGGCGACCGGTACTTTCGCCAAGGCGGGTACCTACTCGAAGACCGAGGGTCCGCATCGGGAGGTCACCTTCATCGAGCGCGAGGCCGTCGAGGCCGCCGAGCGCGACGAGGGCGTGGCCATCCCGCCCGAGCGCACCCGCCGGAACGTCCTGACCGAGGGGGTCGCCCTCAATCACCTCGTGGGCCGTGAGTTCTCGGTGGGTGAGGTCCGCTTCCTCGGTATCAAGCTCAGCGAGCCGTGCGGCCACATGGAGAAGCTCTCCGGGGTTGCCGGGGCCCGCAAGGCCCTGATCCACCGGGGCGGGTTGCGCGCGCGGGTCCTGAACGAGGGCATCCTGCGCGTGGGCGACCCGATCGACACCTCGGAGTGATCCGGAGGCCACCCCCTACAATGGGATGAAGGTGGCCACCGTCGATGAGCGCAAGGACGTCCGCCCCCAGGAGCGGCGGGGCGGCCTCCTCTCGCGCCTTCCGTTCCTCCCCGGGGCCGGCGCGCACGAGGGCGGGATCGACGGACTGATCCGCACGATCAAGTCCTACAACCCCAAGGCGGACGCCAAGCTCCTGCAGCGCGCGTACGACTTCGCCGAGGCCTCCCACCGGGGCCAGACCCGCAAGAGCGGGGGGCCCTTCATCGAGCACCCCCTCCAGGTGGCCGGGATCCTCGCCGACCTCGGGATGGACGAGACCACCCTCGTCGCGGCCCTCCTGCACGATGTCGTCGAGGACACCACGTCCGGACTCGAGGAGATCGTGGAGGAGTTCGGGCCCGAGATCGGCGCGATCGTCGATGGCTTGACCAAGCTCGACAAGATCACCTACCGATCGCGCGAGGCAGAGCAGGCGGAGAACGTTCGCAAGATGATCGTCGCGATGGCGCAGGACATCCGCGTCCTGATCATCAAGCTCGCCGACCGGCTCCACAACATGCGGACCCTCGACGCGCTCGCGCCGGAGAAGCAGCACCAGAAGGCCGTCGAGACGCTGGAGATCTACGGTCCGCTCGCACACCGCCTGGGCATCCACCAGCTCAAGTGGGAGCTCGAGGACCTCGCCTTCGCGACGCTGCACCCGAAGCGGTTCGACGAGATCCAGAACCTGGTCGGCAAGCGCGATCACGAACGCGCCTCCTACCTGGACATCGTGACGGAGGCCGTCCACGGCAAGCTTCGTGAGTCGAAGGTCAAGGCCGACGTCGCCGGCCGCCCGAAGCACCTGTACAGCGTCTACGAGAAGATGGTCCTGCGCGGCAAGGAGTTCTCCGAGATCTACGACCTGGTGGGCATCCGGGTCCTCGTCGATTCGGTCCGCGACTGCTACGCGGCCCTCGGCGCCATCCACGCGCTGTGGAAGCCGATCCCCGGCCGGTTCAAGGACTACATCGCGATGCCCAAGTTCAACATGTACCAGTCCCTGCACACCACCGTGATCGGGCCCGAGGGGCGGCCGCTCGAGATCCAGATCCGGACCCATGCCATGCACCGCACGGCCGAATGGGGGATCGCCGCCCACTGGCGCTACAAGGACGGCAAGGAGACCAAGGAGTCCAAGCGCGGAGCCGAGGAACAGGATCTGTCGTGGCTCGCGCAGATGCTCGAGTGGCAGCGCGAGACGCAGGACCCCGCCGAGTTCATGCAGAGCCTCAAGATCGACCTCTACAAGGGGCAGGTCTTCGTCTACACGCCGAAGGGCGACGTGGTCTCGCTCCCTGCCGGCGCGACCCCCATCGACTTCGCCTACTCGATCCACACGGAGGTCGGGCACCGGTGCATCGGCGCCCGCGTGAGCGGCCGGCTGGTACCCCTCGACTACACCCTGCAGACCGGGGACACGGTCGAGGTCTTCACGTCGAAGGCGCAGGACGCCGCGCCGAGCCGCGACTGGTTGTCCGTGGTCACCACCCCCCGGGCGCGAAGCAAGATCAAGCAATGGTTCTCGCGCGAACGCCGGGAGGACGCCCTCGAGACCGGCCGGGACCTGCTCCAGCGAACCCTCCGCCGCCAGGGCCTCCCCCTGAAGCGCCACGCCACCGAGGAGCTGATGGCCAGGGTCGCCGCCGACCTCAAGTACCCGACCCTCGACGCGCTCTATGTCGCCATCGGCGCCGGCCACGTCTCACCGCAGTCGGTCGTCACGCGGCTCACCAAGATGCTGTCCGAGGAGCCCGAGGAGGAGCAGGACGAGCTGGTCATCGCCCGCCCGGTCGACATCCGCCGTCAGCCGACCCAGGGGGTCGTGGTGCCCGGGGCCAGCGACGTGTGGGTCCGGTTGGCGCGTTGCTGCGAGCCCGTTCCCGGCGACGAGATCGTCGGCTTCGTCACCCAGGGACAGGGGGTGTCCGTCCACCGCACCGGATGCCCCAACGCCCGCGCGTTGACCGAGCGCTCACCCGACCGGATGCTCGGCGTCGCCTGGCGCCCCGGCAAGCCGACCTCGTTCGTGGTCTCGATCCAGGTCGAGGCCCTGGACCGCACCCGTCTGCTCCGGGACGTGGCCCAGGTCCTCTCCGACCAGCACGTCAGCATCCTCTCGGCGAACACCACGGTCGGCCGGGACCGGGTCGCGACGCTGCGCTTCACGTTCGAGCTCGCGGACATCGCGCACCTCTCGAGCATCCTGTCGGCCGTGAAGCGCGTCGACAGCGTCTTCGACGCGGCGCGCGTGACCCCGGGTTGAGCTAGATGCGGATGTCGAACAGCTGCACGGCTCCCACGTAGATCAGGTACGCCGCAACGATGTAGTTGAGGAGCTTCGGCATGATCAGGATGAGGATGCCCGCGAGCAGCGCCACGACGCCGTCGAGGGTGAACCGAACCGCGACATCTCCGCCCCGCTGCGCGAGCATCTCCAGCGTCGCCAGCATGTGTTCCCCTTTCGTCTCGGTGAAGCGCGGTATTCCCGCCAAGGCAAGCGGGTAACCGCGTGCGCGTCCTGCTCCAGCGAGTGGCCCGCGCCGCGGTGCGCGTGGACGGCGCCACGGTGGGGGAGATCGGTCCGGGTCTGCTGGCACTCGTCGGATGCGGCCGTGACGACGGCGAGGACGAACCCGGCCGTCTTGCCGAGAAGGTCTGGCACCTTCGCGTCTTCGAGGACGACGACGGCAGGATGAACCGTTCGATCGCCGAGTCGGAAGGGGAGGTCCTCGTCGTCTCCCAGTTCACCCTGTACGGCAATGTCGCGAAGGGCCGGCGGCCGTCGTGGATCGAAGCCGCGCCACCCGAGGAGGCCGAGTCGCGGATCGAGGCCTTCGCCTCGGCGCTGGAGGAGCTCGGCGCGCGCGTGTCCCGCGGCGTCTTCCGGGCGCACATGGAGGTCGAGCTGGTGAACGACGGCCCGGTCACGCTGATGCTCGAGGGACACTGACCGGACCTCCCGAGGGCCGCTGATAGCATTCGCGGCCCATGCATCTCGATCGTCTCGACGACAACCCCTTCGGCACGAACTGCTGGATCGTGGCCGCGGACGGCTCCGAGGACGCGGTCGTCGTCGACCCCGGCTTCTACGCGGATCGCATCCTCCAGGCGGTGCGCGACGCGGGCAAGCGGCCCGTGGCGGTGCTCGCGACGCACGGGCACGGGGACCACATCGGCCAGGCCGCCGCCGTCGGCGCGGCCGGGATCCCCGTGCTGATCCACGAGGCGGATGCCCTCGTGTTCGACGACGCGGTTGCCTGGGGCTCGGGGTTCCCCATGC
>JBBDTT010000014.1:0-12474 GCA_040904285.1 Actinomycetota bacterium | reverse complement strand
GGCCCGCGAACTCGCCGAAGGCGGCCTTCAGGGCGATCGGAGGGATCACCGCATCGCCCTGGCGGAACACGGGCGTCTCGCCGGGCGCGCGCACGCGCAGGGGGGTGCCGGCGGGGATGGCCGCGCGCAGGCCGGCGGCGATCGCGGCCCGGGAGGCGGGATTCGCCCGGTCGAGGAGGGCGTAGCGCGCCCGGTCGATCCCCAGGCGCGCGGCGAGCGCGTTCGAGGCGAACACCTCGTGGGCGCCCACGAACTCGTCGGGAAGCACGCCCGCCACCCGGGCCGGCACGGCGCCGAACCGCAGGGTGGCGCCCTCGCCGAGCCCCCGCAGCCGGGCGCTCGACGCGCCGAGGACCACCTCGCCCCGGGCCAGCGCGCCGAGCAGGGGCCGGGCGGGGGGGGGCAGGACGGGCCGGTAGGCGGCGGGGGCGGCGGCCGCCAGCTCGCGGGGGATGGCGCGGCCGGCGGGCGGCCGGTCAACCTCGGCCCCGGCGGCCGACGTCGACCCCGTCAGCCACGCCGTCCCGCTGCGGACGACGGCGACGTGACGGACCCCCTCGATGCGCGCGGCCCGTGTCGCGAATCCCTCCGGCAGCCGGCCCGGCGTCCAGGCGAGAAGCGTGTCCGGCGCCTCGAGCGTGCGGTCCGGATCGGCCGGCCTCGGCCCGCCCAACGTGATGGCCGGCCGAGGCGGGACGGGATAGCCCTGCAGGGCCAGGGTGATCGCCGCGCCGCCGATCGCCCCCACCAGGAGCGCGGACACCAGGGCGAGGGTCCAGCCGAGCCGTCTCACACCGGCTCCAACCCGCCGGCGATGCCGAGGACCTCGAACAGGTCCATCCACGGCGCCCGGAGCGACCGGTACGCGCCGGCCTCGATCCACTCGAGCTCGTGGCGGACCGGCGACCACCGCCCGGTGACGCCGCGGACGGCGACGGAGACCTGGTCGGTGCCGCTCGCCGGGGGAAGCGGCTCGCCCCGGGCCTGATGGATCCGCAGCGCGAAGCCCGCCGACTCGATGCCCACCCGCCGGTAGTACGAGGTGATCGCGCGGCTGGTGGGAGCGGTGGCCAGCTCGGCGGCCGCGAACCGGAGGCCGGCCGGCAGCCCGCGGGGAACGAGGACGGGGAAGCCCGCGCGCTCGACGGCCTCGGCCATCCCGACGCGCTCGATCCGGCCCCCGGGGAGGTCGCGCACCAGCCAGGCGGCCGGCGGGTCGAGACCGGTCACCGGCAGCGAGCCGGCCACGCGGAGCAGGTCGGCGCGGGGGAGGTTCGACTCCAGCACCGCGTCGAAACCCCGGGCGTGGACGGCCAGGCGCCGGCCGTGATGCTCGCCGGCCGGCTCGTAGAGGGCGAACCCGCCGCCGGGGAGCGCCACGCGCTCGGCGAGGATCCCGACGCCCCCGAACGGCGCCGCCGCCCGGTGCGACCGGGTCTGGGTGATGCGGAGCCAGGACAGTCCCCGGGCGTAGGCTAGGACGGCCTCGGGACGGCCGGCGAACCGGCCCGCCCGGTACGCCGCCAGGCCGGCGGTGTCGTTGGGGACCACCGGCTGGTAGCCCAGCGCCGCACCCAGGGCGCCCTCGGGCAGGTCCACGAAGCCCCGGTTCCTGGCCTCCGGATCCGGGCCGGGGAAGAAGCGCGGGGGCCCCGCCGGCTCCTCCAGGGACAGCCGCACGACCTCTCCGGTCAGGACGACCTCGCCGGCGGGCTCGAGTCGGATCCCGTTCGCCGACGCCCACGCGTCGCGGTCGGGACCGCCGGCCGAGTGAACCTCGAAGCGCAGGGGGATCCACGCCTCGCGGTCCAGCCACAGGTTCACGGGGTCGGCGGGATACAGCGGCCGCCACGAGCCCGCCGCCTGGAACGAGGCGAACAGGGGCGCGGCTTGCTCCGCGGCCACCTCGACCCGAACGGCGGTGCGCCCGAGGAACGCGCCGCCGCCGGTCACCGGCACGCGCTCGGATCCCGCGAGCGAGAGCACGGGCAGCACGACGTCGGTGGGCATCGGCGCGTCGGCGTCGAACGGGGGACGGCCCGAGACGGACCGCTCGATCGGCGGGGCGGGTGCGCAGGCGGGCGCGGCCTGCGGCGTGCAGGCCTGCGGGCCCTGGAGCGCCCACCGGTCGGCCTGGATCCGCAGCGTGAAGTCGTTCCTCGCGTCCAGGCCCGGCGGGTACGTGGTCAGGTCGGCGAGCCGGACCCGGAACGCCTCGGGCCCGCGGAACTCCACCTCGGCCCTGAACTCGCGCTCGGGGACCTCCGGGCGCCAGTTGCGCTCGACGATCTCGAACGAGGCCGAGTATGCGGTGACGCCGGGGGCCGCCGCGGCGATCTCCCGCGGGATGTCTTCGGCCTCCGCGGGCGGGGTCCGTCCGGGGAGGAACCCGGCGGCCGTGACCGCCGAGCCCACCATCATCCGGGCGAGGGCCGCCGCGACCTGGCGGGCGACGCGCCGCGAGGGAACCGTTCGCGCGCGGACGAGCGGCACCGGGCGCGCCGGGACCTCGGCCCGGACCCGGGTCATGACCGCGGCGGTCAGGTCGGGGACGGGCTCGGCGACCTCGAAGCGGACCGCCCGACGGATCCGCTCGGCTCCGTCGGCGAAGGTCCGGCACCGGGGGCAGGACCCGGCGTGCTCGGCCGCGGCCGACCCGAGGGGGCGGGTGTCGCCGTCCATGCGGGCCGAGAGCGCGAGCTGGACCTCGCTACACCTCATCGGCGGCCTCCTCGGGCTCGCGGAGCTCGGCGATCAGGGCCTGGCGGGCCCGGTGGACGCGGCTCTTCACCGTGCCCTCCTTGGTCTGCAGGACCGAGGCCGCGTCGGCGTACGGGAGGCCGAACACCTCGACGAGCAGGAAGGGTTCGCGCAGTCGAGCCGGGAGGCCGTCGAGGGCCATGCCGATCTCGGCCCGGGCGTGGGCGTCGGGCGAGCCGGTCGGCTGGAACTGGGGAGGCTCGCGGGAGGCCCGGCGGCCGGCGTCGGTCGCGCAGTTGCGGACGATGCGGAACAGCCAGGACGTGAACTTCGCGTCGCCGCGGAAGCCGGGGAGGAACCGGTAGGCGCGCAGGAGGGCCTCCTGGGCGACGTCGTCGGCCAGGTCGCGGTCGCGAAGGAGCGAGCGAGCGAACCGCCAGACGTCGGGCTGGTACTCCCGGACCAGTGACTCGAACGCGTCGAGGTCGCCCTGCTGTGCTCGTGAGATGAGGCCCGGATCAGGCTCCCGCACCCGCGCTCCCGCCAACGGCCGGACCGCGCCAGCCTACGCCGGACCACGCCTGCGCACGAGCACGATCGCGACCGCGCCCAGGGCGCCGATCGCCGTCCAGCCGATCGCCGCGGACGGAGCGGTGGCGGCCACGGGCTCGGCATCGACCTCGGCCGTCTCGTTGCGCAGCGCGGCGATGGCCCGCGCCAGCCGGTTCTCGGCGTCCGCGAGCATGGCCTCGGGTGCGTCCTCGGGGGTCACCACGCCGAGGACGGAAACCGGGTCGGTCCCTCCGATCGAATCGCCCTCCACGATGACCTTGCCGACCATGCCGCCCCCGGAACCGCTGTGGTACGTGCACACGTAGTCGTACGTCCCCGGCTCGTTGAAGCGCACGGTGAACGGGTCGGTGAGGTCGCCGCTGTCGAACAGCGAGTCCGAGGAATGCACGTTGTGGGAACCGAAGGACTTGTGGAGCTGCCACGTCACGGGAAGGCCGGTGGTGACCCGCAGCGTCCTCGGGGCGAAGCAGGTGTCCATGACGAACACGACGCGCTCCGGCACCTTCCCGGGCGGCTCGTAGCACTCACCCGCCGGCGGTCCGCCTCCGGCCAAGGCCGGGACCGGCAGCAACACGAACCCGAGGGCGCTCCCCACCACGAATGCGACGGCCAGTCTGCGCACGGCGACCTCCAGAGTCTCGATCGGTCACCCGAACAGACCGGCCGAACCGGGAGATCGTTCGAAGGGGTTTGGGCTCGTCCATCTCGGCGAACCATGGCGAGGACGACGGCCCGCTTCTCCAGATCGAGCGTCCAGACCACCGAGACGCCGGTATGCGCGATTCGCGCGCTGAACACGCCCGGAACCTCCGTCCGCCCGAGCGAGGGTGGGCGATTGATCAGCTCACGATCCAGGTCAGGACCTGTTCGCGGATGACCTCGTTGGGCTCGGCGAGCAGCCAGGGGAGAAGGACGTCTCGCTCAGCGTCGAGGTCGAGAGTCCATGCCTCGCTGCTCACGAGCCCATGCGAGGACTTCGTCGGCCGTCTTGCCCCGCCGGACTCGTCCCTCTCGGACGCGGGCGAGAGCCACGTCAACGGCGGATCGAACCTCGGGATCCGCGAGAAGGCCGTCGGATGGATAGGGCTCGGGCTCCGATGGCCCGTCTTGCGGCGTTCGCCGCGCCTCGCTCTCCATGGGCCCTTCGCTCATATCGCTGTTCTACCCGGTCTCTCTAGGCGGATCGGTCCACGGGGCGGTAGTCGCGGAGGAACTCCGGCAGGTCCTCGGCGGAGATCCTCGGCTCGGTCGGCGGGCGTTCTTCATCGGTCTGGAGCTCGTGTGGCGGAGGGTCCGTGGGCGGCATGTGCTCCTCCTCTCGGGCTCGTGCAGCTAGCGGGCGCGGCCGGCGGGGTGCTCGACCTGGACGGCGAGGCGTTCGATGCGTTCGGCGGCCTCGTCGTACATCCCGAGCGAGAGGGCGCCGGTGATGGCGAGGAGGTCGGTCTCGTGGCGCGGGCCGAGGCCGGCGCCACGGCGGACCCGGGCCTCGAGGGTCCCCATGGCACGCTCCACCCGGTCGAAGGACTCGGCGTGGCCCTCGGCGTCGAGCCGCGCCCGCGTGTCCCGCCAGGCGGTGAGGTCAACGACCGTCGCGTCCATCGGAATCGATGGTACCGGGGGGGTCTGACACGCCCTGGTAGCCGGGCGGGATTTCCCGTGGGAGCGTGCTCAGCCCCTGCGGGCGGGGTGCTCGGCGGGCGCCGTACCGATCCGGGCCAGGGCCCGGAGGAGGGCGGCCGTGAGCACGATCACGACCCCCCCGCCCACGGCCAGCACGGCCAGGAAGCCGCCGCGGAGGCCTCCCGCACGGCCGGCCAGGAACTCGGACAGCGTCCCGAGGGAGGTCAGGCGGTCCCAGGTGGTGACCTCGAGGACGGTGATGGCGACCGCCGTCAAGCCGATCGCCACCCACGAGGAGCCCGCGCGGAGACGGTCGAGCTCGGGAGCGAGCAGGTAGCCGGCCAGGAAGGCGACCGCGTACATCGCGAACGCCATGAAGACGATCCCGAACGGCAAGGCCGCCGGGTCGACCCAGTACATCCACATCCAGTCGTCGGAGACCGCGTACAGCGTGACCGAGACGGCCATCAACGCGAGTTGGGCGAGGGCGCCCGCGCGGAACCCCGCCGAGGACAGCCGAGCGGCGCCCGGGGCGTGGGAGTGCTCGCCGATCCGGCCGAACAGCAGCCCGACGCCGAGCGACAGCATCCAGTCCAGGAAGATTGTCGCGACCACCCCCTCGTGAGGCGGATTGTAGGCAGCGACCCGTACGGAGTTCCATCGAGCGAGCCCGGGGCACGGGTAGGGGACTAGTCGACCGGCTCGATCCGCAGGGTCGTGTGGCGAGCGATCACGTCGAAGTCGGCGTCGCGGTGGAGGACGCTGGCGCCCTCGCGGATCGCGACGGCCGCGATCAGGCAGTCGACCAGGCTTCGGGGGGTCTCACCGCCCGCGCGGCAGGCTCGAAAGATCGCCGCCGCATCCTCGAAGTCCGCCAGTCCGTTCACGCGCGCCATCCGAAAGGACCGGAGGCTCGACTGCGCCGCCGAGAGGGCCGGGCCCGGCATTCCGGCGAGCACCTCCATGACGACGGGCTCGGTGACCATGACCTCACGCCCCTCGGTGAGGAGATCGACGAGCCGCAGCTGGGTCGGATGCCCGGTGTCGTTGAACAGATCGATCCAGGCCGAGGTGTCGGGAAGGATCACGGAGCGCGGCGCGGCTCGAGCTCGACGACGGGATCCTTGTATCGGAGCTCCTCCAGCGTGAGCTCGAATCCCACTCCCCGCAGGGCCAGGATCGACCGGGGGTCAGAGCTGCCCGCCAGCCGCCGAAGCGCGAAGTCAACGGCTTCCCGCTTGGTCTTGAAGCCGTAAAGCTTCATCACCTTGCGGATCAATCGCTCGTTGATGTCGATGTTCGTACGCGCCATCACCACCAATCGTACACTTCCGTACACATGATTGTGTATCCGGATCGGGGCGGGAACCACACCGTAGCGCTGGGGTCTGACACAGAGGATTACCCCGCGCCCGGGGGATCGGTCTGAACCCGCGACTAACCGAAGAGCCGCTTGCCTGGGAGGTCGAATGATGCCTACCGACGGTATGTATTCTTCGAGACGGAGCTCGTAGCACCGCTCCCGTCTTCGGCCGCGATTCCTGGCGAGCCGAGGCTAGCGG
The DNA here is from genome assembly GCA_040904285.1 of Actinomycetota bacterium. Taxonomy (GTDB): domain Bacteria; phylum Actinomycetota; class UBA4738; order UBA4738; family JBBDTT01; genus JBBDTT01. Next base: position 6,016 of record JBBDTT010000014.1, on the reverse strand, counting down.
AGCTTGGTGCCTTTGCGTGACTCCGGTTTCGGCGCGAACTCATAGTTCGCGGCCTGGAAGATGAGAATCAGCGCGCCCCCGATAGCCACCCAACCGATATCGCGCTCCAGAATTCCACCGGCGCCCAGTGCGGCCCCAATGCCGCAAAGACTGCCGATAACGGAGCGTGAAAGCGCAGTCCTTCGCTTTCTTGCGAATTTGAAACCGAGCCAAGAGTCTCTCTTTAGGTCGCGAGCCAGGATGACGGTACCCGCCGCCACTCGGAGTGCTTCGGCCAGCAGCACCATCCCGATCAAAGGGTTAATGAGGATGGTTGTCGGGCCGTGGATCGGGAGCAGATCAGGCAGAAGCGCTACCAATTACTACCCCCCTCCCTCCGACTGTGCAGGAACCCCATAAGGAGAACACACAACTCCCTGTCCTCCGCTCGAACCAGGATCGGGTGATATTCGAGGCCACCAACCTGGTGGCCCCCGCCCCCAGGTGGGGGATGCCGTTTTTGAGCCCCAGGTGGGAGACACGGCCCCCTCCCGGTTCTGGGTTCTCCGTAGAATCCACCTTCGGTGTCTGAAGCTCCCACTCCCGTTGCCGAGATCCTCGCCGCGCTTGCGTACGGTGAGCGGCTGGCGGCGGTTCGGGCTCGCGACAACGTGGCCCTCGCCCCGGACGGGCGGCGGAAGTCCGCGCAGACCGGGATCGCCGACCGCGAGACGCGCAACGGAGAGCTGATCGAGGCCCGGCTGGGGGAGCTGGCCGACCCCGAGCTCGAGGAGAGGTTCAGGCCGTTCTTCGATGCCTTCTACGAGCGGACCACGCCGGCCGACTGGGCCGAGGCGATGACGTGGCACTACGTGGGCGACGCGTGGGTCTCGGACTTCGCCGACGTCCTGACCCCGCTCCTCGACACCGTCTCGGCCGAGGTCATCCGCCGCGCGATCGGCGACCGGGAGGACTCCGAGTCGTTCGCCCTGGACGAGCTCGGCCGGATGATGGAGGACGACCCCGGCGTGCGCGACCGGATCGCGACCTACGCGCGGCGGATCGTCGGCGAGGCCCTCACCCAGACCCGCACGGCCATCCAGGAGACGCGCGTGCTCTCCTCGCTCCTCGGCGGCCTGGAGGGGATGGAGAAGCGCATGGTCCTCGACATCCTGGAGGGCCATCGCCGCCGGCTCGACCGCCTGGGCATCGAGCCCGTCCTCGAGGTCGAGGACGACGAGGCCGAGTCCGGCTAGCCACCGCGGGAGGGCGCACGGCCCCCAGTGGATCCAGAACGACATTCACGTCGAGTGAGATGGTCAGTTTTGGCCGGACCGGCCAACGGGTACCTTCGAATCGGGACGATCCGGTCCGGTCCTCGAGGGGGATTCGATGACGTACACGATCGCGGAGCCCTGCATCGACGTGAAGGACCTGGCCTGCGTGGACGAGTGTCCAGTCGACTGCATCTACGAGGGCGGACGGATGCTCTACATCCACCCCGACGAGTGCATCGACTGCGCTGCATGCGAGCCCGTGTGCCCGGTGACCGCGATCTTCGCCGAGGACGACGTCCCCGGGGAGTGGAAGCAGTTCACTCCGATCAACGCGGAGTTCTTCAACGAGGAGATCACCGGGATCGGCTCCCCGGGGGGCGCCGCCGAGGTCGGGCCGACCGACAAGGACCACCCCACCGTGGCGAGCTGGGCCGCGGCCGAAGCCTGACAGCGAGGCTCAGCCCGTTCGGGGGGACGTCGCCCCTCGGCTGAGCGACTGATCTCCCACGAGGAGTGCCCCCATCTGGGGGCGTGAACATTCACCCGTTCGGGTGATGTGGCGTGTCACTGGCGCGGTCTATCGTTCGCCTCGCTCGCGGATCGGTTCGGACCCTCGAACCGGTACACCCTCTCTCCTCGAGCCTCCACTTCCCCGCTGTGTGCTGACGTGTGGAGGCTGGCGTGGATCGATCCGTAACCGTGGCGCTCGCGTTCGAGCGGCTCGGACTGTCCGAGGAGGTCATGCACTTCCTCGAGCGCGACCCGGGGTTCAGGGTTGTGGGCGCGGTGTGCGACGAGATGGCGCTGTCGCGGCTGGTCCGCGAGGCGCATCCGGCGGCGCTCGTCGGCTCGCCGGGCGTCCTCGCCCGCGCCGAGGCCAACGGCGCGCTGCGGCTCGCGGTCGCCGAACAGGAGTCCGTCGAGGGCCTCCGGGAGGCGATCAGCGGAGGGGCGGCCGGCTTCTATCTGTGGCCCGAGGACCGGGCGCGGCTGGCCGGCGACGCGGCGCGGCTCGTGTCCCGCCGGCCGGAGGCCTCGGCACCCCAGGGGCGGATCGTCGCCGTCTACGGGCCCCGCGGAGGCGCCGGGGCGACCTTCCTCGCCACGCACCTCGCGGCCGCGGGCGCGAAGCTCGGACGAGCGGTCTGCCTGGTCGAGTGCGACCCGTTCTTCTCCGACACCTCCGCCGCGCTGGGCGTGGCGCCCGACGAGCCGGTGCGCACGATCGAGGACCTCCTGCCGGTCGTCGAGGAGCTGTCGGCCGAACACGTGGACGAGGTGCTCTTCCGCCACCCGGCGGGGTTCTCGGCTCTCCTCGGCCCCGCCGACGCGGCAGCGGCCGCAGGCCTCGGGCCGGCGCACCTCACCGCGGTGGTGCGGGCCCTGGCCGCCACCCACGAGCTGGTGGTCCTCCACACCGGACGGGCCCTGGACGAGCTGACCCGGGCGGCCGCGGTGGGGCTGGCCGACGCGATCCTGCTGGTCGTCCCGCTCGACGTGCTCGGGCTCCGCGACGCCAGGCGAGCCCTCTCCTTCCTCGAGGGGCTCGGGGTGGGGGAGCGGTGCCGTCTGGTGCTGAACCGGGTCACCCGCGGGGAGATCGTCCCCGCCGACGCCGAGCGCGTGCTGGGGATCCCCGTCGCCGCCGCCCTTCGGCTCGACCGGTCGATCCCCCGGGCCCAGGACCGGGGGCAGCTCGTCGTCGGCCGGTCCGGCCGGACCTCGCGGATCCTGGTTCGGCTCGCCCGGTCCCTCACCGAGGTGGCGGCGTGAGCGCCGTCGCCTCCGCCATGCCGGACCTCGGCCGGACCGTGCGCCGCCAGCTGCTCGAGCTGGTGGACGTGCGCGAGCTCGGACGGCTGGGAGGGCCCGAGCGGAGGCTGCACGTCCGCGAACACGTCCTGCGCCTGCTGCGCGATCAGCGGGCGATCCTCCCCGCCGGCGAGCTCACCGAGCTCGTCAATCGGATCTCAGACGACGTCGTCGGCCTCGGTCCCGTCGAGCGCCTCCTCAAGGACCCGGAGGTGAGCGAGGTGATGGTGAACGGGGCCGACGACTGCTACGTGGAGCGAAAGGGGCGGCTCGAGAGGGTGGCTGACCTGTTTGAAGAGGGGGAGGAGCAGGTCTTCCATCTGATCGAACGCGTCGTGGCACCGCTCGGTCTGCGCGTCGACGAGTCGTGCCCGTATGTGGACGCCCGATTGCCGGACGGTTCGCGGTTCCACGCCGTGATCCCGCCCCTTTCGCTCTGCGGTCCCGCCGTGACGATCCGCAAGTTCGCCTCGACGCCGCTCACGCCCCAGGACCTGGTGCGCCTCGGCACGCTGTCGGCGGAGACCCTCGAGTTCCTGGCGGCGTGCGTCCGGGGACGGGCGAACATCGTCGTCTCGGGTGGCGCCTCGACCGGCAAGACCACGCTGCTGGGCGTGCTGTCCTCGTTCATCTCGCCCGGGGAGCGGGTGATCACGATCGAGGACGCTGCCGAGCTGCGGCTCTCGCGGCCGCACGTGGTCCGCCTCGAGGCCCGGCCTCCCAACGTGGAGGGCCGCGGCGAGGTCACGGTGCGCGAGCTGGTCCGCAACGCCCTTCGGATGCGGCCCGACCGCATCGTGGTCGGAGAGGTCCGCGGGGGTGAGGCGCTGGACATGCTCCAGGCGATGAACACGGGCCACGACGGCTCGCTGACCACGGCGCACGCGAACTCCTCTGCGGACGTGCTGGCCCGACTCGAGACGATGGCGCTCATGTCCGACGTGGACCTGCCGGTGGCCCACGTGCGGCGCCAGATCCTGTCGGCGATCGACCTGGTGGTGCACCTCGGGCGAGGCGCGGACGGCCGCCGGATGGTGGTCGAGGTATCCGCCCTCGAGCGGGGAGCCGCCCCGGGACTTCGGGCGATCTTCCGGTTCGACCGTGCCCTGGGCGCCGTCCGGCCGACGGGCGCGGTTCCGGGGCTCGCGGTCCGGCTGCGCCAGCGAGGCGAGGTCATCGATCCGGCGTGGTTCTCGCGGTCGGCCGGGGCCGGCGCGGCGCGGCCCGGGGCCGGGCCGTGGTTCGGGCGGCGACGGTGAGGCCGCTCGTGCCCGCCATCGCGGCGGCCTGGCTCTGGACGGTCGCGTTCCTGACGGCTCGAGCGGCCGACCATCGGGCGCAGGCCCGGCTGGACGCCGCGATCGCCGGGGACGGGGGTGGACCCGACGAGGTGCGGGCGGACCGTTCGCCTCCGCGCGGCGGTGGTCTTCCGTCGCGCCTGCGGCGGTGGGGCCGAGAGGGGGACTCGTCGCCCGAGGCGTGGAGCCGTCTCGCGCGGAGCCTGTCCGGCGCGCTCCGAGCGGGCAGGACGCTGACCCGGGGCCTCGAGGAGGCGGCAGCCGACCCGGACCATGGCTCGGTCGCTTCCCGGCTGCGGGCTGTCCTCGACCTCCGGGCGGTGGGCACGCCGTTGGATCAAGCGCTGGATGAGCTGGCCCGCCCGCCGTCTCCCGAGGCCGACCTACTGTTGACGGTGCTGCGCGTGGGGCGGCGGGGCGGGACGGGGCTCCCCAGGCTCCTCGACGAGTACGCGGCGTCGATGCGGGAGCGGGCGGACGTCGCCCGCGAGGTGCGCTCCCTGACGACGCAGGCCCGCCTGTCGGGGCGCGTCCTGTGTCTGCTGCCGCTCGGGTTCCTGGGCTTCGTGCTGGCCACCTCGGGCCGGGACGTCCTGCCCGCGATCATCACGCCCGCCGGGATCGCCGCCCTCGTCGGAGGCCTCGTGTTGCAGGTCCTCGGCTCGCTGTGGATCCGCGCGCTCGTTCGTACCGAGGTGTGAGGTGTCCGCGATGTTCGGCGCCTGGATGGGCCTCGTCGTCCTGGCGGCCGGCCTGGCCGCAGCTCGCCGTTCCGGAGCCGCCGGGGCGCGACTCGACGGCCTGGCGGGCTCGATCGAACGTGGCGCTCCCGGAGTGCTCGACCAGTCGTTGGCGCGCCTGCACGGGTCCCGGTTCGTGGACGTTCGGCTGCTCCATCGTCGCCTCGTCCTGGCCGGGAGGGAGGGCGAGATGCCATCGCACCTCCGGGCGAAGGCTTGGTGGGCCGCGGCCGGGCTGGCCGCGGGATTCGTTCTCGGTGGAGGCGGGCTCACCGGCGGCGCGCTCGGGGGAGTGCTGGCCGCGGCGGGTTGGCGGATGCCCGACGTTCGCCTCGCCCGGCTCGGCCGCCGGCGCCAGGGCGAGATCGCCCGCGGGGTCGCGGACCTGTGCGAGATCCTGGCGGCGTGTGCCGCGTCCGGACTCGGACCGGCGCACGCGTTGGAGCTCTCCGCGTCGGGGCTTCGCGGCCCGCTGGCCGACGAGGTCCGCCGTGCGCTCGGCCTGCTGGGAGTGGGGGCTCGGTGGGGTGAGGTCCTGGAGTGGCTGGCCGAACGCACCGAGGTGCCGGCCCTGCGGAGGCTCCGGGCCGGGCTCCTCCAGACCGAACGACTGGGCTCGTCCCTGGAGACGGAGCTTCGCGAGCTGGCGCGGGAGGAGCGGGCCGACCGGCGCGCCGCGGCCGAGGCCCGCGCCCGGGCGGCTCCGGTCAAGCTCCTGTTCCCGTTGGCGTTGCTCATCCTCCCCGCGTTCCTCCTCCTCACCGTTGTTCCGGTCGTGCTGGCCACGCTCCGGAGCCTCGGCTGATCGGTCGACAAGGAGGTACGCGGTATGTGCCGGATCTGGGTGTGGTTGCGGTTCGGGGTGGGAGGGGCTCGCCGCGGGGGGGGCGGCGCGCGAGGCCAGACCACC
>JBBDTT010000013.1:0-12789 GCA_040904285.1 Actinomycetota bacterium | reverse complement strand
GGGCAGCGGTTGCGTGCGGCTGAACGCAACCAGGTACAAGGAGCGTCAGCCTGCTCCGCCGACCGGGGAGAGACGGGTGCCGAAGCGATCGCACGGGGCCTGGACCCCACTGGAAACGGGCCCTCCCGCCGAGACGGGCTCGTTCTTCCGCGCGCGGGCGTTGCCGGACATCGACCCGCCGCAGGCGCCTCGGTCCTTCGCGCTCATCCGCTGGACGGTGGGAGCCTTTGCCCTGGGCGTGCCGCTGGTCGTCATGCTCCTGGCATCGATGCTGGTCGTTCCTCCCGCCATCGGGCGGGCCTGGTCGAACGTCTCGGCCGGCACCGAGCTCCCCGAGCCGAAGGAGCTCCCGGGAAGCACGTATGTGTACGATCGGGACGCCCGGCTGCTCACGAAGCTCCACGGCGAGATCGACCGAACGCCCATCCCGCTCAAGCTGATCCCCCTACACCTGCGGCACGCGGTGATCGCCGTCGAGGGCGAGGACTTCTACGAGGAGGGCGGAGTCAACTTCCGGAGCATCCTCCGGGCCGCCTACACGAACCTGCTGAGCGGCGAGGTCGAGGAGGGCGGCTCGACGATCACCCAGCAGTACGTGAAGAAGATCTACACCGACGGAAGCCGCACCCTGTCCCGGAAGATCCAGGAGGCCCTGATCGCGGAGAAGCTCAGCCGCGAGATGACCAAGAACGAGATCCTCGAGCGATACCTGAACGCGGTGTACTTCGGCCAGGGCGCCTACGGCGTCCAGGCCGCCGCAAAGACGTACTTCGGCATCCCCGCGAAGCAGCTGAGCTTGCTGCAGTCCGCCACGCTCGCCGGCCTGATCGCGGCTCCCGCGCGATTCGACCCGGTCGTGAACCCGGAGGCGGGGCTGTTCCGGCGCAACTACGTGCTCGATCGGATGGTGGCGGAGCGCTACCTGACCGCGGGCGAGGCCGAGACGCTGAAAGCCGAACCCCAGCGTGTGCAGGCCCGCAAGCCCACCGCCTCACTGTCCCCCTACTTCTCCGATCACGTGCGCCGCTACCTCCAGGGCAAGTACGGGGTCGAGCGGACGTTCGGGGGCGGTCTGCGGGTCCACACGACCATCGACATGGCGTGGCAGCGGGCCGCCGAGGCGGCGGTGGCTGGCCGACTGGGCCTTCCCGGCGATCCGGCGGCCGCCCTCGTGGCGATCGACCCTCGGGACGGCACCATCCGCGCCATGGTCGGCGGCGACAACTTCTCGAAGAAGAAGTTCAACCTCGCGACCCAGGCACACCGCCAGACCGGAAGCGCGTTCAAGACGTTTGCCCTGGTGGCGGCGCTCGAGCGCGGGATCTCCCCGAGCTCGGTGTGGAAGGGTCCGGGAGCGCTGAAGATCGACGATCCCCGATGCCGCACCAACGGCGGCCCGTGGGAGGTGCACAACTACTCGGAGTCGGGGGCGGGCACGATGCCCCTGTTCTCGGCGTTCGCCCGGTCCGTGAACACCGTGTTCGCCCAGGTCGCCGTGACCGTCGGGCCCCCGAACATCGCCGAGGTGGCGAACCGGATGGGGATCGACACTCCCCTGTCTCCGGTCTGCTCCATCACGCTGGGAGCCAACGCGGTGACGCCCCTCGAGATGACCGAGGCGTTCGCCACGATCGCCTCGGGCGGGATCCACCGAGACGCCGTACCGGTGCAGCGGGTGCTCGGGCCGACCGGCACCGTCCTGGAGCAACTCCAGGACCAGGGCACGCAAGTGATCTCCGCCAACGTGGCGGCGGCGACGACGATGGCGATGCAGGGTGTCGTCACCGGCGGAACGGGCGGGGCCGCGTACATCGGCCGCCCGGTCGCGGGCAAGACCGGGACGGCGCAGAACTACCAGGACGCGTGGTTCTGCGGCTTCGTCCCACAGCTCGTGACCTGCGTGTGGGTGGGCTATCCGGCCGGACAGATCCCCATGCGCTACGTCCACGGGCTCTACGGGGTGACGGGCGGATCGATCCCAGCCGGTATCTGGCACGACTTCATGGCGGCGGCCATGGCCGACGAGCCCGTTCAGTACTTCCCCTACCCCGACCTGTCCGAGTTCACGGTCATCCCGAAGGCGGCGAAGACCGAGCCGGTCGAGGAGGAGAAGCCCGACGACGCCAAGCCCGACAAGCCGCCCACGCCGCCCACGCCCCCCACGCCGCCCGGCGGTGGTGGTGGCGGCGGTGGTGGGGAAGACCCGGTGTGCTTCCCCGACCAGAAGCCTCGATGCCCCGGCAACGGACCGGGTTCGGGGTGACCGGGGTGGGGACCTCGTCCGTCCCCTGAATACCGGACTTGACGTGGGTATAAGGTGGGATAGCGTGCAGGACTGAACAGCGCGATGTCGGGGCCCGCTCGTCCTTGGCCGCCCGCCCGGCACCGAAAGCGGAGATGACGGAGGCGGCATGGCGACACCCAAGTCATTCGAGACGGCCGGCGGCAACGGCCACAGGTCCTCCCCGGAGATGCCACGCATGGAGCTCCAGGACGAGCTCAGAGCGATCAACAGCGAGCCCGGAGCCCCGTCGGCGCCCCCGCGCCCGACGGCAGCCGCGGACCGGTTGCCGGTGCGCGGAGGCCCGGCCGCAGTCCAAGGCCGCAGGGGAACCCGCCGTTCGCCCTGTGGCGGCGCCCCCCCAGCCCGCCGTGACGAAGCCGGCCGTGAAGGGACCCGTCAACGAGCCCGTGGTCGCGCACCCGCCCGTGGCCGATGATGGAGCCGAGGACCTCACCGAGCCGCTCCGGATCGTGCTGAGCCTCCCCCGCGAGGAGATCTCCCCTCAGCTCGTCCGCGCCCTCACTTTCCTGGAGGACCGTTCGCTCGCGGAGATCATCGAGGCCGTGGTCCGGGGCTACTTCGAGGACCGGGCCGAGGACGAGCAGGTCCGTAACGTGGTCGAGGCCTGGGAGCGCTACCAGACGGTCTGAGCTCGCACCGACGATCGATCCGCCCGGCTCGTTCGAGGCTTGGAGCGGACGGTTGTACCCTCGCGAAGCGGCCGTCGTCGGGGCGGCCGGGAGGAGGGGATATGCCGCTGTTCATGGACGTGCACGAGTCCTTGCCCGAGGGCGCAACTGCCAAGGACGTCGCCCAGGCACACATGGCCGACCTCGCGACCCAGGAGAAGTACGGGGTCAAGTACCTCCGGTACTGGGTCGACGAGAAGGACGGCAAGGCGTTTTGCCTCGTGGAGGCGCCCGACGCCGATGCCGCCGCGACCGTGCACAGGGAGGCCCACGGCCTGGTCGCCGACAAGATCTTCCAGGTCACCGAGGGCGAGTAACAGAAGCGTGGGCATCTCCGCAGGTCAGCGACCTGTCTCTGGAGCGGACGACGGGATTCGAACCCGCGACCCCCACCTTGGCAAGGTGGTGCTCTACCAGCTGAGCCACGTCCGCGCGGGCTCGATTGTACCCGACCCGTTCCGGCGCCAACGGTCTTAGCCCCCGTCGCGACGAGGGCTAGTGGCGGATCGTCCATCGAACCCCGTCCTGGACTGAGCTACCGGCCGGTCGAACCGAAGCCGCCCTCCCCGCGCTCGCTGGCGGGGAGGGTGTCGCTTTCCTCGACCTCGACCGAGGTGACCGTGGCGACGACCAGCTGGGCGATCCGCTCGCCCCGGCGGATGGTGTAGGCCTCGTCGCGGTCGAGGTTCACCACCGAGACCATCACCTCGCCGCGGTAGCCGGGATCGATCAGGCCCGGGGCGTTCGCGAGCGTGATCCCGTGCCTGGACGCGAGACCGGAGCGGGGAAGCACCCACCCGGCGTGGCCCTCGGGGATGGCGACCGCGATCCCGGTGGGCACGAGGGCCCGCTCCCCCGGCTTCACGGTGACCTCGGCGTTGGCCGCGAGGTCCAGCCCGGCGTCGCCGGGGTGGGCGGAGGCCGGCAGGATGGCGTCCGGATCGAGGCGCCGCACCGGGAGCATCACGATCCCGAGCCCACCTCCACGGTGAGCTCGAACGTCTTGTCGATCCCCTCCCCGCGGTAGTCGCGCGAGACCACCACCCCGGTGGTCCCTGGGCCCGTTCCCGCGTACCGGAAACTCACGGTCCCGCCGCCCCCCGCGGTGCCCGGGTCGTCCGCGACGTAGTCCGATCCGATGAACTCGAGGACTGCCGGATCGGGGTCGGTGGTCACCTCCCAGGTGTAGCCGACGGAGGCGTTCTCCGGGAGCTCGATCCGGAGCTCCTGGCCGGGTTCGATCCGCACCGTCTCGCCACTCCGGTCCTCCGACACGCCCAGCGTCTTCGGCGAACACGCCACGAGCACCAGCAGGGCTATCGCCGCGAGGGCCGGGCGTCTCACGAGGGCTCCCACTCGATGAGCTCGACGCGGTTGCCGAACGGGTCCTCGGTGTGGAAACGGCGGCGCCCTTCGAACGGTTCGTCGAGACGGACGGGCGCGCTGGCCTCGCGCAGCCGCTCCTCGAGCAGGGCCAGCCCCTTCACCAGGAACGCCGGATGGGCCTTGCGGGCCGGCCGGAACCCCTCCTCGACGCCCAGGTGCACCTCGACGTCGGCGCCGCGGAACCACGCGCCGCCCCGCCCCGCGAGGGCCTGCGGCTTGGCGACCCGCTCCAGGCCGAGCAGGCCCGCATAGAACGCCTCGGCGCGGTCCTCCTCGCCGGCCGGCATGGCCAGCTGGACGTGGTGGATCGCCGCCAGGCGGTACGGGGTGGTCACGCGCGACAACCTACCGGGTTGCTACGAGGGGCGGGCGGGGGGCCCCGCCCCTCGAGCCTTCGCCTACGAGCAACCGCTCGTGGCCCCGCAGGAGCCGCAGACGTAGCAGCTTCCCGCAGGCTGCATCTTCGACCCGCACGCGTAGCAGAGCGGCGCGTCCAGGATCTTGGAGCTCGGCTTGGCAACCTCGGTCACCGAGAGCTGCACCGGGGGCGAGGCCGGGGCGTAGCTCGCCTGCTCGGCGTCGTCGTGTCCGTTGCCGTTGGCGATCGCGGACTTGCGCTCCTCGATGGAGCGGATCCCGAGCGCGGTCCGCCGGTCCTCCGGCAGGTACTCCAGAGCCAGGCGCCGGAAGATGTAGTCGACCAGGCTGGACGCGAACCGAACGTCCGGGTCCTTCGTGATGCCGCTCGGCTCGAACCGCATGTTCACGAACTTCTCGACATAGGCCTCCAGCGGCACCCCGTACTGCAGGCCGAGGGAGACCGAGATGGCGAACGCGTCCATCACGCCCGCGAGGGTCGAGCCCTGCTTGGCGACCTTCAGGAAGATCTCGCCGATGCCGTCGTCGGGATACTCCCCCGCCGTGATGTAGCCGTCGGCGTCGCCCACCGTGAACGAGATCGTCCGGGCGGGGCGGCTGTTCGGGAGCCGGCGGCGCTCGGGCCGGGCCCCCTCGCTGGCGACCGGGGCCGCGTCCTTGACCTTCTTGTCGGCCGACAGCGGCTGGGCGACCTTGCAGTTGTTGCGGTAGATCGCGACGGCCTTCAGGCCCAGGCGCCATCCCTCGACGAACAGGTCCTCGACCTCCTCGACGGTGACGTCCTCGGGCATGTTCACGGTCTTGGAGATCGCCCCGGAGATGAACGGCTGGACGGCGGCCATCATCCGCACGTGCCCCAGGTAATGGATCGCCTGCTCGCCCATGGACGTGTCGAAGACCGAGTAGTGCTCTTCCCTCAGGTGCGGCGCACCGGACACCGAGTTGTTCTCGCCGATGTAGGCCACGATCGCGTCGGCCTGGTCCTGGGTGTAGCCGAGCCGGATCAGCGCTCGCGGGATCGTCTGGTTGACGATCCGCATCGAGCCGCCGCCCACGAGCTTCTTGTTCTTGACCAGGGCGAGGTCGGGCTCGATGCCGGTCGTGTCGCAATCCATCAGCAGGCCGATCGTGCCGGTCGGCGCGAGAACGCTCGCCTGGGCGTTGCGGTAGCCGTGCTCTTCGCCGAGCGAGATCGCCTCGTCCCAGGCGTTCCTGGCCGCCGAGAGCAGGGCCTCGGGGACCAGCTCGGCGTCGATCTCGTCCGCCGCCGCCCGGTGCTTCCGCATGACGCGGAGCATGGCGTCGCGATTCGGCGCGTAGCCCGCGAACGGGCCCGTGTGCTCGGCGATCTTGGCGCTGGTGCGGTACGCGTGACCGGTCAGGATCGCGGTGATCGCCCCGGCCCACGCCCTCCCCCCGTCCGAATCGTAGGCGAGGCCCCGGGCCATGAGCAGGGCGCCGAGGTTCGCGTACCCGATCCCCAGCTGGCGGAAGGCCTTCGCGTTGCGGCCGATCTTCTCGGTCGGGTAGCTCGAGTTGCCGACGATGATCTCCTGGGCCGTGAAGATCACCTCGACCGCGTGCTTGAACGAGGCGATGTCGAACACACCGTCCGCGTCCGCGAACTTCAGCAGGTTGAGGCTGGCGAGATTGCACGCCGAGTTGTCGAGGTGCATGTACTCGCTGCACGGGTTCGAGGCGTTGATGCGGCCCGACGCCGGGCTGGTGTGCCAGTCGTTGATGATGGTGTCGTACTGCATGCCGGGGTCGGCGCACTCCCACGCCGCCTGGGCGATGTCCCGCATCAGGTCGCGGGCCCGGACGACCTCGACGGCCCCGCCGCCGATGACGGCCTTCAGCTTCCAGTCGCGGTCCTCCAGGTAGGCCTGCATGAACTCGTCGGTCACGCGGACGGAGTTGTTCGCGTTCTGGTACTGCGTGGAGTGCGAGTCCTTGCCGTCCAGGTCCATGTCGAAGCCGTTGTCCCGCAGCACGCGGGCCTTGCGCTCCTCGGTGGCCTTGCACCAGATGAAGTCGCGGACGTCGGGGTGGTCGACGTTCAGGACGACCATCTTCGCCGCGCGGCGGGTCTTCCCGCCGGACTTGATCGTCCCGGCGGAGGCGTCCGCCCCGCGCATGAACGACACCGGACCTGAGGCCGTGCCGCCGGCGCCCAGGCGCTCGCTCGAGGAGCGGATCGGCGACAGGTTGATCCCGGAGCCGGACCCGCCCTTGAAGATCGTGCCCTCCTCGACGTACCAGTTGAGGATCGAGGTCATCGTGTCCTCGATCGCCAGGATGAAGCACGCCGAGCACTGCGGGGTCTCCTCGACGCCGACGTTGAACCACACCGGCGAGTTGAACGCGGCCTTCTGGGTCACGAGCAGGTGGGAGAGCTCGTCCGAGAAGACGCGCGCGTCCGCGTCCGAGGCGAAGTAGCCGTCCTTGACGCCCCAGCCCACGATCGTGTCCACGACGCGACCGACGAGCTGGCGCACCGAGGTCTCGCGCTGGGGGGTGCCGAGCGGGCCCCGGAAGTACTTCTGGGCCACGATGTTGGTCGCGTTCTGACTCCACGACTTCGGGAACTCGACGTCGAGCTGCTCGAAGGCGTTCCCGCCGTCCTTGAAGTTGGGGATGACGGCGTCGCGGACGTCCCATTCCACCTCGTCGAAGGGGTGCACGCCGTCGGTCGTGAAGTGTCGCTTGAAGCTCAGCCCGCTCGACCGTGTGGCGGACTTGTCTCGAACGTCTCGTTCCTTCGTGGCCACCGTGCTCCCCCTTTTCCCGGCTCGCAAGGGAAGAATGACAAGGGCGTGATTCTTGCCCATCCCCGGGCGGACGTCAAGCCTCTACGCCGCACATCTTGGGGTTGGGGGTGCATCATACCACAACATGTTGTGGAAAACGCTGTTCAGAACCGGTGGACGAACTGGGGACGGACGGTGGACTTACCGGGCGCGCTTCGCGGGCTGGCGCTTCTGCAGCAGCATGCCCACCTCGCGCTCGAAGTCGGAGATCTCCTTGAAGTCCTTGTACACGCTGGCGAAGCGAAGATAGGCCACCTCGTCGGCTCGCCGGAGGTGGGCCAGGACCTCGAGGCCGACCTCCTGCGTGGTCACGTTCGGGCCCTTGCGGCGGAGCTTCTCCTCGATCCGGTCGGCCAGCCGGGCCACGTCGGCCTCGGTGAACGGGCGGTTGGTCATGGCCTTGGTGATCCCGGCGATGACCTTGGCGCGGTCGTAGGGCGTCTTCGAACCGTCCCGCTTGACCACGCTGAGGGCGACGTCCTCGGAGCGCTCGTAGGTCGTGAACCGGCGTCCGCAGCTGTCGCACTGGCGCCGGCGGCGGATCGCCTCGCCGTCCTCGGCCGTGCGGGAGTCCACGACCTTGCTCTCCAGGCTCCCGCACCACGGACAGCGCATCCGCCCCCACCTCCGAGTCCCGACCACAACATCTGGTGGCCGGGCCACGGTAGCGCCCGCCTCCGGTGGGGTCAACGCGGCACCGACCCGGCCCGCTTATGCTGGCGATCGTGAGCCTGGCGGTGGAGAACGTCCTGCGCCTGCTCCTCGCGGCCCTGCTGGGGGCCATGGTCGGGTTCGAGCGCGAGCGCAACGAGCAGCCGGCCGGGCTGCGCACCAACATCCTGGTCTCCATCGGGGCCTGCCTGTTCACGCTCATGTCCACGGTGGGCATCGATCGCGCCATGGGCGATCTGGACGGGCCCGTCCGGTTCGACCCCTCGCGTGTGGTGTCCCAGGTGGTCGTGGGCATCGGGTTCCTGGGAGCCGGAGCGATCATCAAGCACGGACTCACGGTCCGCGGCCTGACCACGGCCGCCGGGCTGTGGGTGGTCGCCGCGATCGGCACGGCCGTCGGGCTCGGCTCCTACGACCTCGCGCTGGCCGCCACGGGGATCGCCCTCATGGCGCTGTACGCGCTGCGTCCGGCCCGCCGGTGGGTGCATCAGCTGGGAGGCGGCCGCGACGAGATCCTGGTCCGGGCCGGGCCCGACGCCGAGGTCACGCGCGTGCTCGGGCTCGCGCGCCAGGCCGCCCGGGGCGAGCTCCAGGCGGAGATCGAGATCGAAGCGGACGGGTCCCAGACGATCGCGCTCTCGGCGGAGTTCGGCCCGCCCTCGAGCGTCGACGGGGTGGTCGCGGAGCTCGGCAAGGTGATGGGCGTTCGAAGGGTCGAGACGAGCGGCTGAGGCGTCTAGGGAGCCGGCAGCACGATGGTCTGGCCCGCGCGGAGCGACGTCGCCCGGAGGTCGTTGGCGCGCAGGATCCGGTCGACCAGGGGACGGGGATCGGCCTCGGGGCCGGCGATCCGGCTCGCGATCCCCCACACGGTGTCCCCGGATCGGACCGTGTAGATGCGCTGCGAGGCGGGCTCGGCGCCGAACGGTTGCCCGGCGCCGGCGCGGCTCGCGCCGCCGGCGATCGCGATGGCCATGGCCAGGCTGGTTCCGAGCACCCCGACCCGCCGCCACCGAACACGCGTTCGACTCATGGGAGGAGTATGCCGAACACCTGTTCGGTTGTCAAGGGAGAATCGAACAGGTGTTTGCCCGGACCGCCGGGCGGTGCTACGGTCGTTCCAGGAGGTGCCCATGGACCCGCTCACGACACGACAGCAGCGCATCCTCGACTTCATCACCAAGACCCGGGACGAGCGTGGCTACCCGCCCACCGTCCGGGAGATCGGCGAGGCCGTCGGCCTCACCTCGTCCTCCAGCGTCCACAGCCAGCTCGCCGCGCTCGAGCGCAAGGGCTATCTCCGCCGGGACCCGACCAAGCCCCGCGCCATCGAGGTCCACGCGGGCGACGAGGCCCGCCGGGCCGAGTCCGTCTCCGTCCCCCTGGTCGGCCGGATCGCGGCCGGCGCACCGGTCATGGCCGCGGAGCACGTCGAGGAGGAGCTCGCGCTGCCGAAGGGCATGGTCCCCGAGGGCGAGTTGTTCGCGCTCCGGGTGAGCGGCGACTCGATGATCGGTGCCGGGATCCTCGACCGCGACGTGGTCGTCATCGAGAAGCGCGACGACGTTCGCGACGGCGATATCGTGGCCGCCCTCCTCCCCGGACCCGCCGAGGACGAGGCGACGGTCAAGCGACTGCGCCGCACCGACGGCCGGGTGATGCTCGTGCCCGAGAACCCGGCGCTCGAGCCCTTCGAGATGACCGACGGCCGGATCCTCGGCCGTGTCGTGGCCGTCCTGCGGACCTACTGACTCAGGCGGGCGCGGCGGCTCCTGGCCGACGCTGGGCGGAGCAGGTAGGGCTCGACCGCCGGGATGTGGCGCTCCCCGACCCGGGCGTGCAGCCGGGTCCCCTCGTCCTGCGGCTCGTTCCCCAGCACCTCGGCCTCGCGATAGAGCCGGGCGATCAGGTCCCCCCGGTCGTGCGGGACGAGCAGCGTCACCTCCACCGGCGGGGACGGAAGGGCCTCCGAGACAGCCTCGAGCAACGCCTCCAGACCGTCGCCGTCCCGGGCCGACACGAGCACCGCGTCGGGATGACGGCGGCGCAGGCGCGCTCGGTCCACCGCCGAGACCCGGTCCGCCTTGTTGAGGGCCATCACCTCGGGGATGCCGCCCGCCCCGATCTGGCCGAGGACCTCGCGCACCGCGGCGATCTGCGCGTCGAGCTCGGGCGAGGACGCGTCGGCGACGTGCAGGACGAGGTCGGCGCGCACGACCTCCTCGAGGGTGGACCGGAAGGCCTCGACCAGGTCGTGGGGCAGCTTGCGAACGAACCCCACCGTGTCCGACAGCGCCGCCTTGCGGCCGCCCGGGAGCGCCACGCGGCGAGTCGTCGGATCGAGCGTCGCGAAGAGCTGGTTCGCCACGAGGGCCTGGGCGGTGGTCAACGCGTTGAGCAGGGTCGACTTCCCCGCGTTCGTGTAGCCCGCGATCGCCACCTGCGGGGTGCCGGAGCGCTCCCGCGCCGCTCGCTTGATCGACCGGGTCCGGGCGAGATCGTCGATGTCGCGTCGCAGCTTCGCGATCCGGCGGCGGATCTGGCGGCGGTCCGTCTCGAGCTTGGTCTCACCGGGTCCGCGCCGCGTGCCGACCCCGCCGCCCATCCGCGACATGGCCTCGCCCCATCCCCGAAGGCGGGGCAGGAGGTAGTTCAGCTGGGCCAGCTCGACCTGGGCCTTGCCCTCGCTGGACCGGGCGTGCAGCGCGAAGATATCCAGGATCAGCGCGGTCCGGTCCACGACCTTCACGCCGAGCCGCTCCTCGAGGTTTCGCAGCTGCCCGGGCGAGAGCTCGTCGTCGAGGATGACCAGCTTCGCATCGGCGGCGTGGACCGCGTCGTGAAGGCGGCCGAGCGTGCCCTTGCCGACGAAAGTGGCCGGGTCGGGACCGCCCCGCGCCTGGACGATCTCCTCCACCGGCTCGGCGCCCGCGCTGTCCGCCAGCGCCCGGAGCTCGTCGAGCGACGCGTTGCCGATCCCGACCAGGATCGCGCGTTCGACGACGGCCGGCCGCCAGCCGGCCGAGAGCGGGGACTCGGAAACCGCTCGTCCGCGAGGGGCCCGGGCGGTCAGCGGGAGAGCGCTCCCCGGATGCGGTCGAGGGCCTCGGCCAGGCGGTCGTCGGAGACGGTGAGCGAGATCCGGAAGAATCCCTCGCCGGCCTCGCCGTACCCCGTGCCGGGCGCGACGACGACGCCGGTCGTGTCGAGGAGCCGCGAGGCGAACGCGGCCGAGCCCTCCCCCGCCGGGGTGGCCAGCCACACGTAGATCGACCCCTTCGGCGGCTCGAGGTCCCAGCCCAGCTCGCGGAAGGTCGACACCACGACGTCACGCCGCTTCTGATAGACGGCGCGCTGCTCCTCGACGTGATCCTGCGGGCCTCCGATGGCGACGATGGCCGCTCGCTGGGCCGCGTTCCAGATGCCCGAGTCCAGGTTGGTCTTCACGGTCGACAGGGCCCTGATCGCCTCGGCGTTGCCCACCACCCAGCCCACCCGCCAGCCGGTCATGTTGTGGGTCTTCGAGACCGAGCCGAACTCGATGGCCACGTCGAGCGCCCCGGGGACCTGAAGGGCGCTGGGCGCGACGTAGCCGTCGAACGTCATCTCCGAGTACGCCGCGTCGTGTGCCAGCAACAGGTCGTGCTCGCGCGAGAACTCCACCGCGCGGGCGAAGACGTCCAGATCGGCGACCGCGGCCGTGGGGTTGCTCGGGTAGTTCAGCCACAGGACCTTCGTGCGCTCGCTCACCCGAGCACGGTCCGGGTCCGGCAGGAAGCCGTTCGAGGCCTCCAGGCGCATCGGGACGGGGGTCCCCCCGGCCAGCATCGTGCCGATGCCGAACACCGGGTAGCCGGGGTCGGGCACCAGTGCCTCGTCGCCGGGGTCGACGAAGGCCACCGACAGGTGAGCGAGGCCCTCCTTCGAGCCGATCAGCGGGAGGACCTGTGTGTCGGGATCGAGGGTCACCCCGAACCGGGTCGCGTACCACCGGGCAACGGCCCGGCGGAAGGCCGGCATCCCGTAATAGGAGGGGTACTGGTGCGTCGAGGGGTCCTCGGCGGCCTCCTGCACGGCCTCGACGATGTGGCGCGGCGTCGGCATGTCCGGGTCGCCCACGCCCAGGGAGATGACGTCGACCCCCTCGGCGCGTTTGGCCTCCAGCCGGCGGTCGAGCTCGGCGAACAGGTACGGGGGCAACGCCTCGATGCGCCGGGCGATCCTCACGCGAACGCGTCCTCCGCGGTCCGGACCCATGCCGGGTCGAGGTCGGCCTCGAACACGAACGTGGCGGGTCCGGTCAGGAAGACGTGGTCGTCGTCGCGCCAGTCGATCGAGAGCATCCCGCCCGGGACGTCGAGCTCGGACTGGCGCTTCGCCAGCCCTGCCAGGTTCGCCGCGACCACCACCGCGCAGGCCCCGGTCCCGCAGGCCATCGTCTCTCCCGACCCGCGCTCCCACACCCCCATGGCCACGCGCCCCTCGCGCAACAGCACCAACACCACGTTCGTCCGCACGGGGAAGCGCGGGTCGTGCTCGATCTGCGGCCCGATCCGTGCGACGTCCACGG